>NZ_CAXSKY010000011.1:0-84411 GCF_964238065.1 Clostridium sp. AUH-JLR23 | reverse complement strand
AAACGCCGTGTAGGGAACCCTACGCACGGTGTTGTGAAAGGGGCGAAAGATATTAATTCTTAGCCCCTATTCAATTTTTCTATTAATACATTCCTGGTGCCATTGGAGCAGGAACTGGATTATCTTCTTTAATTTGTGCAACACCTGCTTCAGTTGTAATAAATAAAGCAGAAATACTTGCAGCATTTAATAAAGCACTACGTGTAACTTTTGTTGGGTCAATAATACCTTTATCAAACATTGATACCCATTCACCATCTTTAGCATCAAATCCTTGTCCATCAGCAACTTTCATTTGTTGTTCTACAATTTCATCACTATTGAAACCAGCATTTTCAGCAATTTGTCCCATTGGAGCAAGTAATGCATCTAAGACAACTTTAATACCTTTTTGTTTATCTACGTTAGAATCTTTTAACTGGTCTTTTAAAGCTACATAAGCGTTAACTAATGTAACACCACCACCCATAACGATTCCTTCACTAACAGCAGCCTTTGTGGCATTTAAAGCATCTTCAATTCTTAATTTCTTTTCTTTCAATTCAGATTCAGTAGCTCCACCAACTTTGATAATAGCAACACCATTACTTAATTTACCTAATCTTTCAGCATAATTCTTTTTATCATAATCACTCTTAGAATTATTCATTTGTTCAGTGATTTCTTTAACACGTTGATCAATAGCAGTCTTATCACCACTACCACCAATCATTGTTGTATGATCTTTAGTAATGTGTATTTTCTTAGCAGATCCTAAATCAGTCATTTGCATGTCTTTTAAATTCATATTTAAATCTTTACTATAGAATTTAGCATTTGTTAAAATGGCAATATCTTGTAAGATTTCTTTTTGATTATCACCAAAACCAGGAGCTTTTGTAGCCACAACATTAAATGTTCCTCTTAATTTATTAACAACTAATGTTGAAATAACTTCTTGTTCAAAATCATCAGCAATTAATAATAAAGGTTTATTAGATTGCATAACTTGTTCAAGAATTGGTAAGATTTCTTGAACTGTATTAATTTTTTGATCAGTAACCATGATTAATGGGTTATCTAAATCAACAGTCATTTTTTCTCTATCAGAAACCATATATGGAGAAACATAACCTTTATCATATTGCATACCTTCAGCAACTTCTAATTCAGTATCGAAGCTATTAGATTCATCAACACTGATAACACCATCTCTACCTACTTTTTCCATGGCTTGAGCAATATATTGACCAATTTCTTTATCTCCAGAAGAAATAGTTGCGACACTTTCAATATCATTGCTTGTTTCTACTTTATGAGATTTATCTAAAATATATTTAGCAACTTCCTTACTTGCATAATCAATACCTTCACGCATTAAAACAGGATTAGCACCTTTTTCTACAGCTTTTAATCCATCTTGAATCATGCTTTGAGCTAAAATTGTTGCTGTAGTTGTTCCATCACCAGCAACATCATTTGTTTTATTGGCTACTTCATATACAAGTTTTGCACCCATGTTTTCAAATGCATCTTCTAGTTCGATTTCTTTAGCAATTGAAACACCATCATTTGTAATTAAAGGTGATCCAAACCCTTTATCTAAAACAACATTACGTCCTTTAGGACCAATAGTGACTTTTACTGCATCTGCAAGAGTATTAACTCCATTTAACATTGCATCTCTGACATCTTTAGAAAAACGAATTTCTTTACTCATTATTTATTCCTCCTATTCAATAATAGCTAAAATATCTTCTTCTTCTAAAATCATATATTCGTCATCGTTATCTTTAAATTTTGTTCCTGAATATTCTTTAAAGATAACAGTCATACCTTCTTTTAAGTGTTCATCACATTTAGGCCCAACAGAGACAACAGTCGCTTGATTGCTTGCTTGTTCTTTTGGACTTGTTAAAATGATTCCGCTTGCTGTTTGAGTTTCAGCTTTTTCTTTTTTTAATATCACATAATCATGTAATGGTTTCAACATTTTGTATTCCTCCTTATGTTTTAGCACTCATATATCTTGTTTGCTAACAAGTATTATTATAGCATGATATATGAACTGAATATGAACTTTTAGCACTATGATTTTAAAAGTGCTAAAATCCTTAAAATATATGAAATAATATTTTTATTTAGACTTCTCTTTTGTTATAATTTAAAAAAAGGAGAAGATTATGGCAAAAAAATATGAGAGATTTATAAAAACTTATAGTTCAGAAAAAATACTTCAAACTTCTGAAATATGGGTTGATAAAGAAACAGGTGTGAATTATCTTTTTCATAGTAATTCCGTTGGTGCAGGACTGACAGTATTAGTTGATAGAGAAGGAAGACCTATTATTACAACGGTATTTCCAGATGAAGAATAGGAGGACGACATGAAAGCTGTATTTAATCATTGTAATATTAATGTTACAAACTTAGAAAAAAGTATCTCATTTTATCAAAAAGCATTAGGACTTACTGTTGTCAGAGAAAAGGAAGCATCGGATGGAAGTTTTAAACTTGTTTATCTGACTGATAGTGAAGCCTCTTTTCAATTAGAATTGACATGGCTAAAAGATCATCCACAGGCTTATGAATTAGGTGAAAATGAAAGTCATATTTGTTTTGTTGTTGATGATTATGAAGCATATCATCAATTGCATCAAGACATGGGATGCATATGTTTTGAAAATGAAGCAATGGGACTTTATTTTATTCATGATCCTGATGATTACTGGCTGGAAATTGTACCACAAAAATAAGCAAAGAACCTTTGTGCGAAAGGTTCTTTTTATACGAGAATTTCAAATGTCTGATTTTGATGGGTAACAGGCAGGATTTGAGCATGATAGGGATTGTCTAAATGCTCTTGTAATAGGAGTTTTGTTGTTTCATAGTGTCCAAAATAGTGAATTGGTAAAATGTATTTTGTTGGAACATGTCTTAAAAAAGCATTTAAGCCTAATAAATAGTCTTTTTCTTGACGAATATCCACAACAACACAAGCAAGATCAACTGGTTCTTTGATAGAACAGATTTCTTGGAGGTAAGTCTGTTTTTGATATATATTGTCTTGTTCTGGTTCACCTTCCCAATGCCACCAATGAAGATCACCAGCATGATATATTGTCTGATTTTCCACATGGACAAGAAAAGCACATCCTTCATCAGTAGAAAGCAGTGTGGAAATAGATAAATCATCTATTTGATAAGTTTGATGTATATCTACATAATATGCATCATATTTATGACGCAGTGTATTGGATAAAATATAAGTGATTTGAGGATGATGAATTTTAAAAATATTGGGATTATAATGATCATAATGACGATGAGAAACAAAAACATAAAGAGGTTTCTCTTGATTAAGGTGAAGTTCACCTTGATAATAATCAAATAAAAGCAAATGATTGTCTAACTCTACTAAACATCCACTATGATATAAATGTGTAACTTTCATATAAAAAAAGATAACATGCGAAACATGTTATTCTTCTTCTCCATCATCATAATTTGAAACATTGTGATAAACTTCATCAACATCATCACAATCATTTAATAATCCCATTAATCTATCAAATAACATCATATCATCACCTTCAAGTTCAACATATTCTTGAGGTGTTGTTGTAATATCATCTACATCAAATTCAATATCTTCTTTAACAGCTTCAATAGCAGTTTTAATTTTATTTAAATCTGTTGGTTCACCAGTGATTTTAATACGTCCATCTTCTAATGTTGTAATGTCTTTAGCATCAACATCTCCCATCACTAATGCTTCTAATACTTCATCTTCACTCATACCACTTAAAATAACTGTACTTTCAACATTATATAAATAAGCAACAGAACCTTCAGCTCCTAATTTAGATTTTGCTTTTGTAAATGCTGGACGAACTTGTGATATTGTACGATTGATATTATCTGTTAAACATTTCACGATTAATGTAGAATTACCTGGACCAAAACCTTCAAATTGAATAGGTTCATAATTTTCAGTCACACCACTTTTGACTTTATCAATAGCACGTTTAATAACATCAGCAGGAACTTGTTCTTTTTTTGCTTTATCTACTAAACGTCTTAATGCTAAATTTCCATCTAATTCTGGTCCACCAGCTTTCGCTGTTAAATAAATTTCTTTTCCATATCGTGAATATAATTTTGCTTTTTTGGCAGCTGTTTTTGCCATTGCAACTTTACGCACTTCATGTGCTCTACCCATGATTAAACGCCTCCTTTAAAAATTCCTTTAGTATTATAAACATTTTTTAGTGATTTTTCAATAAAAAATGGTATAATCACTATATTTCATCATGAGAGATTAAAGAAAGGAGTCTGCCGTGAAAAAAATTGTTATTGTTGGAGCAGGAGCATCTGGTGTTTATTTATCACTTTTATTAAAACAACAAATGCCCCAAAATCAAATCATAGTTTTAGAACAAAATAAATCCCCATTAAAAAAATTATTAGCTACAGGAAATGGAAGATGTAATCTATCCAATAAAAAAATGCATTCACAATATTATCAAAGCGATCAACTCAAAATGGTTCAATCAATTATTCAAGATTTTGATATGGTTGAACAAATGCAAAAAATAGGACTCTATTGTGTTTATCAAGGTGATTTGCTTTATCCTAAAAGTGAACAGGCATTGTCTGTGAGAAACGTTTTCATGCAGCGTAGTGAAGAAGCTGGGGTTGTCTTTCAATATGAACAGGAAGTTTTACAAATTCAACGACAAAAGCATCAATATCTCATCAAAACAAATTCTCAAAATATTATTGCTGATGTTATTGTATTGGCGATGGGAAGTGAAGCAGGGAAACTTTCTGGAATGAATATATCACGTTATGAGATTTTAAAACAAATGCATTTAAAAGTCGTTGAACCAGTGCCTTCGCTTGTGCAATTTTATACATCTCCTGTCTTGAAATCTTTAAAAGGTGTAAGAGTTAAAGGAACATTTTCGTTAGTTGAAAATGAAAAATGTATCCATCAGGAAAAAGGAGAATTATTATTTACTGATTATGGTGTTAGTGGAATTGCTGTTATGCAATTATCGTCTTTTTATCAAAAACATCATCATTATCAATTATATATTGATTTTTTTGATGAATTAAGCCACAATCAGTTATGTCAATTATTGTCTAAACAATCTTCTTTATTTTTAGAAGGATTGATGAATCATAAGATTGCCAAAGCATTTCAAAAATATCAGTATCTTTCAATAGACCAGCTTGTATCATTATTGAAGCATTATCCATTAGAAATCAAAGGAATCAGAGAAGCTTCTTATGCCCAAGTTATGAAAGGAGGTCTATCTTTAAAGGAAGTAACAGAAGATTTGGAATTGAAACAATATCCATGTATTTATGCAATGGGAGAAATTTTGAATGTTGCAGGAATGTGTGGGGGTTATAATTTACATTTTGCTTTTGCCAGTGCTTATCGTGTTGCAAAAGCAATAGAAAGGAATGTCTATGTTAAGAATTCATAATTTAAAAGTTAAGCTTGGTGAAAAACGTTATGCAAAAATCATTTCTCAAAGTTTAAATGTTCGTGAAAAAGAAATTCAAAATGTTTCGCTTGTCAAACAATCTTTGGATGCCAGAAGACAAAATGTCCATTGGATTTGTAGTTTTGATTTTACTGTTTCCAATGAAGAACAGTTTTTAAAAAGATTTCCTCAGCTTCAAAAAGTACAGCCTTATCAATATCAGTATTTACCATCAAATGATCAAAAAGTCATGATTGTCGGTAGTGGTCCAGCCGGACTGTTTTGTGCCTATGTTTTGGCTATGAGTGGTCAAAAGGTCACAGTGATAGAAAGAGGACAGGAAATTGAAAAACGTGAAAAAGCGGTTCAAGATTTGCTTGAATATGGTCTATTACATAGTGAAAGCAATATTGCTTTTGGAGAAGGTGGTGCAGGAACTTTTTCAGACGGGAAATTGACAACAGGTGTAAAAAATAAGCGTATTCGCTATATTTTAGAAACATTTGTAAAGTTTGGAGCACCAGAGGATATTTTATATCTGCATAAGCCACATATTGGAACAGATTATTTACGACAGGTTGTTCAAAATATGCGTAAGTTTTTAGTGTCGAAAGGTGTTACTTTTTTATTTGAAACAAAAATGATTGATTTTCAAAAAACAGAAAGTGGTTATCAGATAACAGTTTTACAAAATCATCAAAAGAAGATTTTGAATAGTGATTTACTTGTTTTAGCCATTGGACATAGTGCCAGAGATACATATGAAATGCTATATCAAAAAGGTATCCCTCTCCAACAAAAGCCTTTTGCTGTAGGAGTTCGTATTGAACAATCGCAACAGAAAATCAATCAGATTCAATACAAGAAAAGTGCTTCATCACCATATTTAAAGGCGGCCAGTTATAAGTTGGCTGTGCAAAGTGGAAAAAGAGGTGTTTATACATTTTGTATGTGTCCCGGTGGTGTTGTTGTACCATCACATCATGAAGAACAGACACTTTGTGTCAATGGGATGAGTTATTATGCCAGAGATGGTCAAAATGCCAATAGTGCCATTCTGGTTACAGTATCAACGGATGATTTTGAAAGTTCCCATCCATTAGCTGGTATTGCCTTTCAAAGAGAGCTTGAACACAAGGCTTTTGAATTAGGGGGAGGCAATTACTTTGCACCAGTACAAAGAGTGCAGGATTATTTACATCATGAAGTGAATCCCTTAGGTCAAATTATTCCAACTTATCGTCCGGGTTATCGTGTATGTGATTTGAATGAACTGTTCCCTGATTTTATCAATCAGGCACTGCATGATGGTCTTATTCAAATGAATCAAAAAATGCATGGATTTATAGATGAAGATACAATCATCACAGGTATTGAAGCCAGAAGTAGTGCACCTGTTCGTATTTTAAGAGATGCTTCTTATCAATCATGGGAAGGTTTATATCCAATAGGAGAAGGAGCTGGATATGCTGGAGGAATTATGTCATCAGCTATTGATGGAATCATGTGTGCAGAACAGATTTTAAAAAAATAGGAAGGAATTGTCTTTAATTCCTTTTTATTATGTAAATTTTTGTTATTGTGATGACATTGTTTTTTTTTGGATGAAAATATGTTACACTTATAAAAAGGGTGGTATCAATATGAGTGCTTTAATTGAATTTAAAAATATTGTTAAAAGTTATACGATGGGGGATATAACGATCAATGCCAGTGATGGGGTTAATTTTATTGTGAATAGAGGGGAATTTGTCGTCATTGTTGGGGCTTCTGGAGCTGGAAAGACGACTATTTTAAATTTACTGGGAGGAATGGATTCACCAACCAGTGGTTCTATTCTTGTTGATGGCGAAAATATTGCTCTATATGATGAAAAGAAATTAACAGAATATCGCCGTAATGATATAGGGTTTGTATTTCAGTTTTATAACCTTGTACAAAACTTAACGGCTTTAGAAAATGTCGAATTAGCATCACAGATTTCTCAAAAACCTTTGGATGCCAGAAATGTTTTAGAGCGTGTTGGTTTAGCTGATCGAATGATGAACTTTCCTGCACAATTATCTGGTGGGGAACAACAACGTGTTGCCATAGCAAGAGCGATTGCTAAAAATCCAAAACTTTTGTTATGTGATGAACCAACTGGAGCATTGGATTATCAGACGGGGAAGGCAATTTTATCTTTATTAAGGGAAATGTGTGATACTTATCAGATGACAGTCATTGTGATTACTCATAACTCTGCTTTAGCACCGATGGCAGATCGTGTGATTCATTTAAAAAATGGAAAGGTCAATGGGGTTGAAATCAATGAAAACCCACAACCAATCGAGGAAATTGAATGGTAATAAGAAAGAAAAAAGCTTATTGGAAAAATCTCAGAAAAACAATTTTAACATCTAAAGCAAGATTTTTTTCCATTTTTGCGATTGTATTTTTAGGTGCGGCTTTTTTTGCAGGGTTAAGAAATACACCGGGAACAATGACTCAATCAATGGATCATTACTTGGACAAACACCATTATGCTGATTTAACATATATGGCATCATTAGGTTTTTCCAAAGATGATATTAGTGAAATTCAAAATATATCGGGTATTGAAGATATTCAATATGGTTATCAATTTGATGCTTTGATTCATCATAATGATTCACTGGCAGGAGTTACTGTTTACGCCAGTGAACAATATGATCAAGATATGCTTAATCAACCTTATCTGGTTGATGGGCGTTATCCTCAAAAAGACAATGAATGTGTCATTGATGAAGAAATGCTGGCAGAAGATTATCAGATTGGTGACGAGATTTCTATTCATAATGATCAAGGTGAAAAGACTTTTAAAATCGTTGGTGTTGTGAATGATGTTCGTTATATTGCTATTACGGATCGTGGAACGAATACTTTGGGTGATGGAACGAATGCTGGATATATTGAAATTTTAAATGAAAACAATGATTTTTTAGCTATGCCAGAAGATCTTTATGAATTACGTGATGAAGATATTTTATATAATCAGATTTCTGTCTGTGTAAAGGGAGCTAAAGAATATAATGTTTTCAGTGAGGCATATGATGATTATATTGAAGATGTGAATACAAAAATAAAAAGTACTTTATCATTAAAAATGAGTCGCTTGTATGAAGACTTGACAAGTGATGCCAAAACAAAATTAGATGAAGCCCAAAAAGAATATGATGAAGGTTATCAGACATATAGTGATTCTAAAGATTTGTTTGATGAAAAGATATTAGAGGCTAAAATTCAATTAACGAATGCGAAAATCACATTGGCTACAAAAGAAGCTGAATATTTAAAAGCTCAATCAACAGCATCTTCACAAATTCAAGACATGTTAGAAACAATTGAAAGTACGAGTGAGGAGTTAAAAGGGAATTTAGAAAGTTTACAAAAAGAACTTGAGAATTATCAAAATGAAAATACTGAAAATATTTCTCCAGAAGTGCAAAAATCAATAGCTAGTTTAGAAAAAATGGGAGATATTCTTAAAAATGCATCTTCCTCATTAGATGGATTGACGCAATTGAATGAAGCTTCTATTGCGATTGAAAAGGCTAAGCTTGAAATTCAACAACAAGAAAATCAATTGACTTTAGAAGAACTGAAAACAAATAATGAATTAGAAAAAGCTCAAGACAAATTAGATCAGGCAAAATCGCAGTTAGATGAAGCCAGAGATCAAGTGAATCAGATTCCTAAAGGAAGGCTTTATACTTTAACACGTCATGAAAATTCAGGACTTGTGAATTTTGATTCTAATAAGGATTCTATTTCTTCTATTGCAGATATTTTCCCATTAATGTTCTTCCTTGTATCAGCTTTGGTTTCATTAACAACAATGACGAGAATGGTGGAAGAACAAAGAAGTCAAAGTGGAACATTACGTGCTTTAGGTTATTCTAAATGGGATGTCATGAAGCAATATATCATATATGTTATTTTTGCAACCTTTTTTGCTTGTATTTTAGGAATTGTTTCTGGAACACAATTTTTCCCACGTATTATTTATTATTTATATAATTTAATGTTATTTCAAGTGGATGCACCTATTTCGATTTATGCCAGTACATGGGTTTTGCTGGAAACAGTTTTTATATCGGTATTTGTTATTTTGGCAGTCACACTCTTTGTTTGTATGAGTGAATTGAATTTGATGCCAGCGGTCTTAATGCGACCTAAAGCACCAAAAGTTGGAAAACGTATTCTTTTGGAAAGAATTCATTGGTTATGGCGTCGTTTGTCTTTCAATCAGAAAGTAACAATGCGTAATATTTTTAGGTATAAGAAACGCTTCTTTATGTCTGTGATTGGGATTGCTGGATGTACAGCTTTAATTATTACTGGCTTTGGTGTTAAATCTTCTGTATCACAGGTTGTTGATAAACAATATCAAGATGTTTTTACATATGATTATCTTGTTCGTTTAGAAGATAGTGTTTCAACCAAAACAGCACAGAATTATCAAAAAGATTTATTGAATCGTAGTGAAGTTGCAAATGTGGAATATGTTTTAAATAAGAGTATTAATATCTTAAAAGATAAAGAAGATTTATATGGTTCATTAATTGTTTATCAATCAATGGATAATATGAAAAACTTTGTTCAGTTTAGAAATTATCAGACATATAAAGATTTGGTTCTTGATGATGAAGGTGTTATTTTAACCGCAAAAGCAGCTGAATTGCTTGGTGTGGAAGATAATGATACAATTGATATTGAACTCAATGAAACAAAGTATAGTGTAAAGGTTTCAGGTATCACAGAAAACTATTTTATGAATTATATTTATATGTCCCAGACTTTATATGAATCATTGACATTACAGGATCTGGAAGTGAATAATGCGTTCTTGATTTTACAGGATGATCGTGCTTCGAGTCAAAAAACACTGGAAGCTTATATGCAGGACAAAGGTTATGGAAATTTAACCAATGTATCATCAATTGGTGAAGAATTTGATAAACAGGTTCAAAGTGTAAATCTGGTTGTTGTTATTTTGATTGTCTGTGCAGGAGCTTTAAATTTCATTGTCCTTTATAACTTGACAAATATTAATATTCAAGAACGTAAAAGTGAGATTGCAACGATTAAAGTTTTAGGTTTTAGACGTAAAGAAGTTTATGACTATATCTTTAGAGAAAATGTTCTTTTATCAGTGATTGGTTCTTTACTGGGAATGATTTTTGGTTATTTCCTTCACAAGTTTATTATTTTGACGGTGGAATTGGATATGACAATGTTTGTTAGACAATTAAATATCAGTAGTTATATATATGCTATTATTATGACTTTAGGTTTTACTTATTTTATTAATTTCACAATGCGACATGTTTTAAATAAGGTTGATATGGTGGAATCTTTAAAGAGTATTGAATAGGGAGTGGAATCATCCACTCCTTGTTTTATAAAATAATATATTTTTTATTAAATAAATAAATATTTTTATGATTTTTAGAATATTTGAAAAAATAAAGTTATTTTTTGTTGACTTGTATAAAATGTTAAGTATAATAATGAATATATTTAAAAAAAGGGGAGAGATATATGAATATAAAAAAAGTTATGTCTTTAATGGCTGTGTCAAGTATGTTGGTTGCTTGTGGTGGAGGAACTGGTGGTTCTTCAGCTACAGAATTAAAAGAAGGGGATACAATTAAAATTGGATTTGTTGGTCCATTAACTGGAGAAACATCAACTTATGGAATTCCAGTTAAAAATACTATTGAACTTGCCATAGAAGATTATAATAATTCTGATGATGCAAAATATAAAGTAGAATTACTAGCTGAAGATTCTCAAGGTAAGGAAACAGATGCTGTGAATGCTTATAAAAAATTAGTTGGTGAAAAGGTTGTTGGAATTGTTGGTCCTGTTATTACGGCTGAAGGTTTAGCTTTAGGAGAGGCTTCTAAAGCTGATGGAACACCTATTGTTTCACCAAGTACTTCTGGTGATAGTATTACTTTAAATAATGATGGAAGTACAAGAAGCAATTACTTTAGAACATGTTCTAATGACTCAATGGGTGGTCAGACAATTGCAACAGCTATTGGTGATGGTCGTATTAATGTTAAGAAAGTTGCTATTTTAACAAATAGTGGTAGTGATTATAGTCAGGGATGTACAGATTCATTTGTTGCTCAGGCAAATAAAGATGGCACACAAATTGTATTACAAGAAAAATATCCAAAGGATACAAAAGATTTTGGAAGCTATATTACAAAAGTAAAACAATCAGGAGCAGATGCTGTTTATATTCCAGATTATTATGAAATAATTGCAACTATGGTTGGTCAATTTAAAAATGCTGGTTACAATGGTACATTCTTAGGAACTGATGGTTGGGATGGCGTTTTATCAGTTAAAGATGTTGATAAATCTATTTTCAATGGAGCTTATTATACAAATACATTCGATGACCGAGTAGAAGATGTACAAAATTATGTAGCTAAATATAAAGAAAAATATAACAGTGATACAAACATGTTTGGAACAATGGCTTATGATGCAACTTGGGTATTATTGAAAGCAGTTGAAGCTGCTGGAACAACTGATTATGCTAAAATTTGTGAACAGTTAGAAAAGACAAATTATGATGGTATTACAGGTCATTTTGAATTTGATGATCAACATAATCCAACAAAAGAATTGGTTGTTAAAACTATTAAAAATGGTGAATATAGTTATTTAGATTAGAAGAAAAATAAAGGAGATTTTTCTCCTTTATTTTTTTAAGTCAGGAGGTTTACAAATGGAATTTTTAACGCAAATCATCAATGGATTAAGTACAGGTGGAATGTATGCACTTGTTGCCATTGGTTATACAATGGTATATGGGATTGCTAAAATGATCAATTTTGCTCATGGTGAAATTATTATGGTTGGCGCATATCTGGCTTATGTGATGACAACTATGGTGCAAGCACCCATTATTGTTAGTGTTTTAGTAGCCATTGCTGGATGTGCTTTATTAGGTGTTGTGACAGAAAAAGTGGCTTATAAGCCCCTTAGAAATAGTGGGAGTTTAGCTGTTTTAATTACTGCTATTGGTGTCAGTTATCTGTTACAGAACTTATTTTTGATTTTATTTGGCTCTGCTGCCAGAACTTTTCCTCAATATATGCCTAGTGGTACAGTATCTTTTTTTGGCGCTCATATCACGTATGTCGCTTTGCTTTCGCTTATCTTAACTTTTATTTGTACTGGATTATTGCTTTTGTTTATAAACAAAACAAAATTGGGAAAAGCAATGCGTGCTGTCAGTGAAGATCGAGGAGCTGCAGAATTAATGGGAATCAATGTGAATACAACCATTTCTCTAACATTCGCCATTGGTTCTGGTTTAGGAGCTATTGCTGGTATTATTTATGGTATGAGTTATTCTTTGATTAATCCCTATTTAGGTGCCATGTTAGGTATCAAAGCTTTTATAGCAGCTGTTCTTGGTGGAATTGGAAGCATTCCAGGAGCAATGGTAGGTGGATTGATTATTGGTGTCGCTGAAGCATTTACAATTTCATATATTTCATCTGCTTTTTCAGATGCAGTTGTTTTTGGTATTTTAATCTTTATTTTATTAGTTAAACCAGCAGGATTGTTTGGTCAGAATATGAGAGAGAAAGTGTAGGTGATAGGGATGAAAAAGAAACAAATAAAAGATTTGATTATATCCTTTATCATGGCGCTGATTATTTATGGAATCATTATGTTTTTAATGAGTGCTGGAATTGTTGACTATTATTGGTCAGGAATTCTCATTATGGCTTGTATCAATGTTATTTTAGCAACAAGCTTGAATTTAGCGAGTGGTTATTTAGGACAGTTAACTTTAGGACATGCTGGATTTATGTCCGTAGGAGCTTATACATCTGCTTTATGTAGTTTGTATCTTCATTTCCCATTTTTATTAAGCTTATTGATTGGTGCTATTGCTGCCTGCCTGATTGGCGTTGTTATTGGTATACCAACATTAAGATTAAAAGGTGATTATCTTTGTATCATTACTTTAGCATTTAATGAAATCATACGTGTTATTATGCTTAATTTAAGTATTACAAATGGTGCCAAAGGATTGATGGGATTTCAAGCAATGAATATTGATTTTTCTGTCTATTTTTTAAGTGCTGTGATTACAATCTATGTCATTTACTGTATTGTTAAATCACGTCATGGGCGTGCTATTATTTCTATTTGTGAAGATGAAACAGCCAGTGAATTATCTGGTATTCCTACATCGTATTATAAGATCCTAGCTTTTGCTATTTCTGCTTTCTTTGCTGGGATTGCAGGTGGATTATATGCTCAATATATGGGAATGCTGGTTCCTTCTACATTTGATTATAATAAATCAGTAGAAATTCTGGTTATGGTTGTATTAGGTGGATTAGGAAATTTAAAAGGTTCTATTATAGCAGCTATTATCATGACGATATTGCCAGAGTATTTAAGAGCATTTGCGGATTATCGTATGTTACTTTATGCAATTGTTTTAATTGCTGCAATGATTATCAAAGAAAAAAATTTAGTGCCTCGTATTAAAGCTAAATTTTTTAAGAATAAGACAGTGGAGGTGGATGACTGATGAGTTTGTTAAAAGCAGAGGGATTAGGAATCCAATTTGGTGGTTTAAAAGCTGTTGATGAGTTTAATTTTGAAATGGATAAAGACCAATTATATGGTTTGATTGGACCAAATGGAGCTGGAAAAACAACTGTATTTAATTTGTTGACAGGTGTTTATAAACCAACGAGTGGACAAATACTTTTTGATGGGAAGTCACTTTTAAAGATGACACCTACGCAAATTACACAATTAGGGATTGCAAGAACATTTCAAAATATTCGTTTGTTCAAAAAAATGAGTGTTATTGATAATGTTAAGGTTGGATTGCATCATTCTCAAAATTATTCATTATTATCATCTGTTCTTCATCTTCCAAGTTATTTTAAAGGTGAAGAGGCTATGCAGGAAATGGCTATGAGCTTACTTCGTGTTTTTGATCTAGAAAAATATGCTGATGTCAAAGCTGGAAATTTACCATATGGAAAACAACGTAAACTAGAAATAGCAAGAGCACTTGCAACATCACCTAAACTTCTTTTGTTAGATGAACCTGCAGCTGGTATGAATCCTATTGAAACAGAAGAATTAATGGAAACGATAAAGATTGTAAGAGAAAAATTTTCTATTGCGATTTTATTGATTGAACATGATATGAAACTTGTTATGGGGATTTGTGAAAAAATTGCAGTTTTAAATTTTGGTACAGTCTTAGCATTTGGGACTCCAGATGAAATTAAAAATAATCCTGATGTGGTTGCAGCATATTTAGGACATGAAGAATAGGGGGATGACCATGTTAAAAGTTGATCATTTAAATGTTTATTATGGTGTGATTCATGCGATTAAAAATGTAAGTTTTGAAGTGAATCAAGGTGAGATTGTGGCTTTGATTGGAGCTAATGGGGCTGGAAAGACATCTATCATGCATGCTATTAGTGGATTGGTAAAACCTAAAAGTGGTACGATATCTTTTATGGGGGATGAGATTACAAAACTTCCTGCACATAAAATTATTGCCAAAAATTTAGCTCAAGTTCCTGAGGGTAGACGTATTTTTGCTCAATTAACGGTTCAAGATAATTTGGAAATGGGTGCATATTTACGTACGGATAATAAAATAGGACAAGATTTAGAAAAGGTTTATCAAAGATTTCCACGTTTAAAGGAACGTAGAAATCAATTGGCTGGAACACTGTCAGGTGGAGAACAGCAGATGTTAGCAATGGGGCGCGCATTAATGTCAAAACCAACGCTATTATTGTTAGATGAACCATCAATGGGGTTATCACCTATTTTGGTTAATGAAATTTTTGACATTATTAAAAGTATTAACAAAGATGGAGTAACGGTGTTATTAGTTGAACAAAACGCAAATAAAGCACTTTCAATTGCTGATCGTGCTTATGTTCTTGAAACTGGAAATGTTATTGTATCAGGGAAAGCCAATGAAGTTGCAAATAATCCAAAGGTAAGAGAAGCTTATCTTGGTTAAAGAAGATTGAAAAATCTTCTTTTTTTAATGAATATTGAGACCATTTTGTTTTGTTGTTAACAAACAATCACCATATGCTTTTAAAATAAACGAAATGTAAATCAGGCTTATCAGATAACAGGCATCATGACGTAATGATAGTGAGCAAATAAATGGATGAATTATATAAATGAATAAACCACTTAATAAACACCATAAAATAAAATATACCAAACATATTCTCCCTTGATAATTGAGAGCATGATGAGAATAATCCCAACATTGAGTGTGAAAAAATCGTTCAATATAATAACTACTTAATAATTCTAATAAAGTCATACAAATTCCACCGATAAGACATACGAAAAATGGATGAAAATACTGAAGATAGGGTTGGCATAATATAAGGATACAAGCACCAAAACCATATAAGGGAATAAATGGACCATTCAATAAACCTGATGAGATCCATTTTTTGCGAAATAACGAAACATAAATAGATTCAAGCCAATATCCTAAAAAACAATAAATTGAAAAATAGACAATAATCATAGCATTCTCCTTTTCAACTCATTCTATGAAATGAAGATAATAATATGTCTAAAATTGATTAAAAAGTGAATACTTTGTATAGAAAAATGATAAAAAACAAAAAAACGTCAAAAAAAGTTAATTCAAAAAATGTTGATATAATCAATAAAATTTTAATTTCTTAAGAATTTCTTAAGAAAATTGTGGACTTTTTGTGAACGTTGTTTTATAATTCTAAATGGGTATATTATTGAAAGGAGGCAACGAATGGATAGTAATATTAAGACGAATTTATTGGAAATTATGCAAGAGCATGTTTTAAAACGTAAAGCTATGTTCATTCCGATGTTATGTATTTCAACATTTGGTTTGGTTGGTTATGCTGCTGTCGATAAAGAAAAGCCTACAATCGAAGCTAATAAGATTGAAGTTCTTTATGGGACAAAGCTAGATAAGACGATGTTTGCTATTTCTGATAATCGTGATTCCCTAGACGCTATGGATGTAAAAATTGATGATACATCATATGATGCATATCAATTAGGTATATATAACGTCGAAGTAACTGCAACCGATATGTTCTCAAATTTAAGTACAAAGGTTGTTCAAGTAGAAGTTGTTGATAAAACTGCTCCTGAATTGAATCCGGTAGGAGATAGTCAAGGTTATGTTATTGATGTTGAAGCAAATGGTAGTCAAGATATCGCTCAATATGTCAATGCATCTGATAATGTTGATGGAGATGTTACACCATTTATTGAAACAGACAAGAAACTCGATACTTCAAAATTAGGATCTCAAATGATTGAATTGAGTGTTTCAGATAACGCTGGAAATCAAACTCAACAAACATATGAATTCTATGTATCAGATACGACTGCACCTACGATTAGTTACAAGAAGGGATCTACAGTTACAGTAGACTATGGTTCTCAATTTGATTATTTAGATTATATCAAAGTGACTGATAACTTTGATAAGAAAGTGAAATCTATTGAAGTAGATGGAACTGTTGATACTAAAAAAGATGGAGAAACAACTTTAAAAATTACTGCTAAAGATTCTTCTGGTAATGCATCTGAAGAAACATTAAAAGTTAAAGTTGGTGACTTAAGTGCACCTAAGATTAGCTTATCTAAGTCTTCAGTACAAATTACTAAAGGTAAGAACTTTAATGCAAAAAGTTATCTAGAAAGTGCAACTGACAACAAAGATGGAAATGTGACTTCTAAAGTCGAAATCAGCAATCCAGTTAATACAAATAAAGCAGGAAAATATACTGTTGAATATAGTGTTACGGATAAAGCTGGTAATTCAAGTTCTAAAACTTTGAAAGTTACTGTTGTAAATCCAGATGACATTGCTCCTAATCAAGGAATGATAGCTACTGCTCAATCACGATTGGGTTGTCCATATCGATGGGGTGCAACTGGACCAAGTTCATTTGACTGTTCAGGATTTACTCAATGGGTATATCGTAAGAACGGCAAGAGTATCCCACGTACATCTGGAGCACAAAAAAGTGGAGGAAGAACAATTTCTTTATCTCAAGTGAAACCAGGTGACATTGTATGGCGACCAGGCCATGTAGGAATCTACGTTGGTGGAGGAAGAGTTATTCATTCACCGACAACAGGATCTGTTGTTAGTTATACAAGTTTAAGTGGATTTACTTGTGGTGTCAGATATTAATGATGAAAAACTGTAATGAATGATTTCATTACAGTTTTTATTTTGTTATAATAGGGCTAAGGTCAGGTGATGAATATGTATATTGGAAGCCATACTTTAATGAAAAGATATGATGAATGTTTATTGAAACACGGTTATACAATTGAACAATTGGTTGATAAAGCAAGTGATTGTTTGTTGAAACATATCCATGGTGAATCATTTAATATTGTTTGTGGGCCAGGTAATAATGGGGCAGATGGGCTTTCTCTGGCTATTAAACTTTATCAACAGAAAAAGAATGTACAAGTTTTTATATTTGAAAACACGAATCATCTTTCAAAAGCCAATGCTTATTATTTGCAGAAATGTTATGATTTGTCTCTTCCTGTTTATTTATTTCAACAGGATAATTTAGAAGAGTTGATTGGTTATATGACGGCTTGTGATACAATTGTTGATGCAATATTTGGCTTTGGGTTGAATAGCTCACCACGAGGTATTTATCAAAGTGTTATTGAAAGTATTAATCAACTCTATGATCAGGAAGTCATTGCTGTAGATATTCCTACAGGTCTTCAATGTGATTCAGGAAAACCATATCAAAGCGTCATTTATGCAACTTCAACAATTACTTTGAGTGCTATAAAAAATGGATTTCTTAATCCTGATAGTTATTTTTTTACGGGAAAAGTTATTGTTGAAAAACTAGATGTTGATGATGTGAGTGAAGAAGCTGGATTGTATCAGATGGCGGATGATAAAATGATGTTTCCACTTTTAAAAGAAAGAATTTTTGATGGATATAAAGGCACATATGGACATACTTGCCTTATTACAGGATGCATTGAATATAAAGGAGCAGCTCTGTTAAGTGCAAAAGGTTGTGTTTATAGTGGTAGTGGAATTACGACAGTTATGAGTGATCAGGAAGTTATACATGCATTAACTCAGTTCTGCCCTGAAGCAACTGCAGTTTTAAGGCCTCCTATTTTACAGAAAGAAGATTTCCTTCGATATGATGCTATATTAATTGGATGTGGACTAGGTCAAAGCTTAGATAGTTATCGTTATGTTATTGATGTTTTAGAAAAAACAAAACAACCTCTCGTTATAGATGGGGATGCTTTAACGATTTTATCAGCACATACTGATTTATTAAAACAGCAAAATCGAGATATTATTTTGACTCCACATTTAGGTGAATTTCAGCGTTTATGTCCATTCGACAGTCAGGATGATATGTTATTGGTTGCTCAAGATTTTGCGAAAGAGCACCATGTTGTTTTGGTATTAAAAGGACCTTATACCATAGTGACAAATGGTCAGGAATCATATCGTATTCGTGCAGGAAATAAAGCTATGGCAACTGGAGGAATGGGCGATGTTTTAGCTGGAATAATTACAAGTCTTGTAGGACAAGGTTATCCTGCCTTACAGGCTGCAATGTTGGGTGTTTTCATACATGGATATACTGGTGATCTTTTGGCTAAAGAAGCCTATACTGTGATTCCTTCAAAGTTAATTGAATTTATTCCAAAAGCTATGAATAATATGATAAAAAGTAACCCGGAGGTTACTTCATAGAAATTAATGTAATGTTGCGATGAGGACTTTTATTTCTTCGATAGGAGAAAAAGAGGTCCTTATTTTCAATTGTACAGTATGGAGAAATGGTTATATTTTTTTGCGGCACTTGAAGATTAAGCAATTGTTGTTGAATTAAACCTTTACTATTCAATAAATAAGCTCCATCTTCTTTTTGAATATAAAAATCATGTGTATCAAAAGACATTTGTTTAACCAAATCAATAATATCATCTTTTGCTTCAAAATTTCTTTGTTCAATGGATGGCCCAATATAGGCATAAATCATTTGAGGATTACAATTTTCATGAGTTATTAAATGTTTTGTGACTTTTCCAACTATTTCATTTACGGTTCCTTTCCATCCACTATGAATAGCGGCAACAATTTTCTGATCTCTGCAATATAATAAAACAGGACAGCAATCAGCATGAAAAGACCAAAGCCATAAATGGCGATCACGTGTATACAAAGCATCATAATTGTCAAATGCATCCTCTTGACTCCACATACCTCTACCTCCATCTTGAAGTTGAACTTTTAGAAAGTTTGTGGTATGTCGTTGATGTGTTGCAACCATATGATTTAAATCAGTATGCAAAGTTTGAGCTAATTTTTCTCGATTCTTTAAAACCTGTTGATCATCAATACCATTGAAACTCATATTCATGAGCTCTCCGTTACAATAACTGCATGTTGTATAAGCTTCAATTTCATGAAAACAATCCCATTTGATGAATTTCATTATAAAACTCCTTTCATTTGCCCTACCTCTTTTAAAAATATAACATACATTAAAGTGAAGGAGGGATTAATTATGTTTCAACAATCTTGTGGTTGTCAAAATATGAATTCATGTTCATGTCAAGGACAACAAATGAATTTTGGAAGTATCAATGGTTGTCCACGTCCACAACCTTTAGTAGCTCCTAGAAGAGTTTGTGTGACAAATCAAATTACACCTGTTGCTCAGCCTGTGATTTGTCCAATTGAATGTCGTCGTGTCAACCATTGCATGTATTATCCAGTATTTTATCCTGTTTATGAGCAAACATTTGTCAATGCTCCAAATATGAACTCTATGAATTCACCTTTCTCATGTCGTTAAAAATAGTTTCATCAGGATCAATGTAAATCGTTGAGTAATGTGAAAGTATCACTTGTCCCGGTTTAGCACCCTGTGGCTTTTTTAGCGTTTTAACCAAGGTATAATTGACAGGAACTGAAGAACTGTGTTTACCTTTGGAAAAGTACGCAGCTATTTGACTTGCTAAACGAATGGTATATTCATCTAGATTCTGACTATGCACAATGACATGGCTTCCAGGCATGTCCTTGACATGAAACCACATATCATTTTTAGAAGCCATCTTAAAGGTAAGATAATCGTTTTGCAGGTTATTCTTACCTACATAGATTTGTATATTGTCTTTAGTAAGATATTGTTCAATATGCAATTTTTTTGGTCGATGCACCTGTTTGGTTTTTTTCTTTTTCAAATAACCTAAATTTTCTAATTCTTCTTTCATTTCTAATGCATCATAATAGGAAGCGTTTTCCATCAGTGTGATAAGACTATCAAAATAAAGAATTTCATTTTCGACAATATTTATCTGTTCTTGAAGATGCGTTAAAGCTTTTTTGGCTTTTTGGTATTTTGCATAATACTTATTTGCATTTGTTTTACCATCATATCTTTCATCTAAAGCGATAGTCATCATACTACCATCATAATAATTTTCAACAGTAACTTCTTTTTGTCCTTTAGAAATCAAATGGAGATTAGCAAATAAAAGATCACCTTTAATGCGTAAATCATCACTGTTTTGTGATTCAAAAAGAGTTTGTTTTAATTTATTAAGTTTATTGATGTTTCTTTGATATTCATTTTGAATAAATTTTGCTAAATCAGATGTCTGTTGCTTGATACGATCTTTTTCATCAATTAAATCATAGTGTTTATCTAAACCATCAAATAGAGGATATATTTCTCCGTTACACTGTAGATGCGTTAAAGGAATAATATGAAAATATTCCTTATCTTGATATTTGTGGATATAGATATTTTGTGAGTGTCGTAATAATTGAATAATGTCTTGAAAAGTTTCTCCATGATGGATACGATAAAGAACTTCTTTTGAGAGTTCAGGAGAAAACCCTTGATAAGTTTTTGTCAGATTATCTGTTTCCATCCATTCACTTGTAAAAGGATTTTTCTTTTCAATTAAAGGTGGTTGATTATAAGTTGCTCCAGGCTGTAAAATACGAGCACTCATAGCGGGAGAAACACGTTTTAAACAATCAATGATTTTATTGTTGTCATATGTCAAGATTGCATTAGAATGTTTACCCATGATTTCTAGATAGAGATGATATTTGACAGTATCTTTGAGCTCATTTACACCAATCAGTTCAATATCTACAATACGATCGAGTTGAATCTGAGAAATCTTTTCAATATAAGCTCCTTCCAGATGCTTTCTCAAAAGCATTGTTAAAGCATTAGGGCTGGCTGGAGTTGGATAAGATAATTGGGTTAATTGAATTCTTGCATATACAGGATGTATTGAAATCAATAATTTGAAATTTTCTCTTTGTGAACGAATATGAAATAAAAGTTCATATTGAGAAATTTGATAGATTTTATTAATTTTTCCTCGTGTTAATTGATTTTGTAGTTGTTCTACAACACGAGATAGCATAATTCCGTCATAAGCCATATTTCATCACCGATAAATAGTATAACATATTTCAAAAAGAATTGACATTAATGTTTCATTCATGTAACATTGTTTCAAAAGGTGGTGGAGAGATTGAAAAAGGGGCTTTTAATCATTCTAAGTGGTCCAAGTGGTGTTGGGAAAGGAACAGTTCGTCAGGAACTTTTTAAAGATGAGAGTTTAAATTTAGCTTATTCTATATCTATGACAACAAGAAAACCTCGTCCAACTGAAAAAGAGGGAATTGATTATTTCTTTGTGAGTGAAGAAGAATTCAAAGAGAAAATTGAAAAAGGTGAATTGCTTGAATATGCTCAGTTTGTTGGAAACTATTATGGGACACCTCAATTTTATGTTGATCAGTTATTAAGTGAAGGGAAAAACGTTGTATTGGAAATTGAAGTTCAGGGTGCTTTGCAGGTGATGGCAAAATGTCCTCATGCTTTAACCATTTTCTTAGTACCCCCATCACTTGAAGAATTGGAACGTCGTATTCGTGGACGTCGTACTGAAGAAGAAAGTATCGTTCAAGAAAGACTTGCAAAAGCAAGAAAAGAAATTGCAACAAAAGACGAATATAAGTATGTTGTTGAAAATGATGATGTTGTTGCTGCAAAAGAAAAAATTGCTAAAATTATTAAAGAAAATTTATAAAGCACCTTATGGTGTTTTTTTTGTTTGAGAAAAGAATTGACAGGGTTTTCATTTTTATGACATGATATATTTAAGAATGTATAGGAGGTATCTTATGAAAAAGAATCAATGTTGTCCTAAGTGTCAAAGTCAGGATATTCTTTATGTTCCAGCTAAAGGGGTTTTCAGACGTAATGCTTATCAGGATATTGTTGTTGATGATCGTAAGCTAAAGGTTGAACAATATATTTGTAAAAAATGTGGTTATGTAGAAACATATGTCCATGATTATGATCTCAAAAAGATGGAGGAACTGTAAATTATGGATATCTGGGAAAAGATGTATTTGAAAGCTAAGGAACAATATCAACCTCATGAAGTTTCACCATTTATTTATGCACATCATGTCGTTTGTGCTTTGGAAAGTGAAAATGGTGAAATATATACTGGATTTTGTATAGAAAGCTGTAGTGGAGTGTTAGATTTATGTGCTGAAAGAGTTGCGGCATTGAATATGTATATGCAAAGTCAACAGACTATTGTGAAAAGAATGATTGCTTTTCGTGATTGTCCTCCATATGGAGGCGGGAGTGGGATGCCTTGTGGAGCTTGTCGTGAGTTTTTTATGCAATTGAATGAAAAAAATCAGGATATGGAAATTATGGTCGATTTTGATACGAGAGAAACTGTGACTTTAAAGGAACTTTTGCCTTTATGGTGGGGAGAAGAGAGATATCAAAATGGAAATCAATAGGACAGTCATGAAGACTGTCCTTTATAAATGAAAAAGAACTTGGAATTATTTTAAAAAAAGTAAATTTATGATAGAATAGTGCAATAGGCAGGTGAGGATATGTATATTGTCAAAGTGTTAGTTGAACATCCTGTACATGCACTGGATACAACATTTGATTATTTGAGTGAAAAATCATTGCTTGTAGGTGTACGTGTATGGATTCGTTTTGGTTATCAAAAAATTATTGGTTATGTTGAAAATGTTGAAGAAACACATTTTTCAAAATCAAAATTAGAACAACGTGCTGGTTTTCGCTATCAATATATTTTAGATGTTATTGATGAAGAACCGTTACTAAATGAAGAGTTACAGACATTGGCTAATCAGTTATCACGTATGACATTATCCCCACGTATATCATGTTTGCAGGCGATGTTGCCAACGCAATTAAAACCGAGTACTCACCAAACAGTAGGTATCAAAACACAACAGGTTGTTCACCTTGTTGAAGGAACTTATGCCAAAACAATCAAACAACAGGAATGTATGGCTTTTTTACAAGAACATCCAGATATTCCTGTTAAGGATATTCCATACAGTCGATCTTTGCTTGATAATTTAAAAAAACAGGGATGTATTGAAATTGTTGAAAAAGAAGTTTATCGTCAGCCATTTTCAATTGAACATCAATCAAAACATATTCAATTAACAACACAGCAACAAAAAGTTGTGGATGGGATTTTGGCTCATCAAGGGAGAGTTGCTTTATTACACGGTGTTACAGGATCTGGGAAAACTGAAGTTTATTTAGCTTTAGCTGCTCATTATATTCAACAAAATAAGTCTGTTATGATGCTGGTTCCAGAAATTTCACTAACGCCTATGATGGTAGAAGTTTTTAGACAACGTTTTGGCAATCAGGTTGCGATTTTGCATTCCCGTTTATCACAAGGTGAAAAATATGATGAGTATCGTCGCATCAAACGTCAGGAAGTTAAAATAGTTGTGGGCGCCAGATCTGCAGTTTTTGCGCCATTAGAAAATATAGGCATAATTATTCTAGATGAAGAGCATGATGCCAGCTATAAACAGGAAGCAAAGCCACGTTATTTAACCTCACAAATTGCTAAAATGCGTGCGAAAACGCATCATGCCAGTGTTGTTTTGGGAAGTGCAACTCCATCTTTGGAAAGCTATGCCAGAGCTTTAAAAGGGGTTTATGATTTATATGAATTACCTGAGCGTATTAATCAAAAACCATTACCACAAGTAGAAATAGTGGATATGATTCAAGAAACACGTCAGCGTAATTATTCATTATTTTCCAGAAAAATGAAACAAAGTATTCAACAGACAATTGATAAAGGTGAACAGGTTATTTTGTTATTAAATAAAAGAGGTTATGCTTCTTATGTACAATGTCAGGATTGTGGAGAAGTATTAAAATGCCCGCACTGTGATGTCACTTTAACTGATCATCGCAGTGAGCATAAATTAAAATGTCATTATTGTGAATATATGATAGATTATCCTCATGTTTGTCCTCACTGTGGTTCAACGCATTTAAAGAGTGTAGGTTATGGAACGCAGAAAATTGAAGAGGAAATAGAGAAGATTTTTTGTGGAGCTAAAG
The DNA here is from genome assembly GCF_964238065.1 of Clostridium sp. AUH-JLR23. Taxonomy (NCBI): domain Bacteria; kingdom Bacillati; phylum Bacillota; class Clostridia; order Eubacteriales; family Clostridiaceae; genus Clostridium; species Clostridium sp. AUH-JLR23. The sequence continues at coordinate 59,372 of NZ_CAXSKY010000011.1, read as the reverse complement.
TGATTCGGTATGATGTGGATACAACCCGTCAAAAAAATGGTCATTTGAAATTACTTGAAAGATTTAGAAATAAGGAAGGAAATATTTTATTAGGCACACAAATGATTGCGAAAGGATTGGATTTTGAAGATGTCACATTTGTTGGTGTTTTAAATGCTGATTTAAGTTTGAATATTCCAGATTTTCGTGCCAGTGAGAGAACTTTTCAGCTTTTGTGTCAGGTATCTGGGCGAAGTGGAAGAGGGCAAAAACAAGGACATGTTATTATTCAAACATATAATCCAGAACATTATGCCATTACTTGTGCTGCCAAACATGATTATATTGCTTTCTTTCACCAGGAAATGCAATATCGTCAAAAAGCCAAATATCCGCCATATTGCCATATGGTCAGCATTTTGATTCAATCGCCTCATGAGGAACTTATACATAGTGTTGCGATAGATGTTAAAAATTATTTATTGGCACATAGTCAACAAACCGTTATTTTAGGTCCGGCTAGAAGTGCAATCTATAAAATGCAGGATATTTATCGAGAACGTATACTTGTTAAATTTTTACATTCACAAGATATTTATGAGGCTTTATGCGTTATGAATGATTATTATAATAAACAACAGAAAGGAAAGGTAAGGATCGTTTGTGATTTTAATCCATACTCACAAATATAATTATGGAAAGACAGATAGCATTAGAAATATTATTAAAATTTAAACAAGATAAAAGTTATTTAAATCTAACCATTAATGCCTATTTTAATCGTTATGATTTAACACGACAACAAAAAGATTTTATTACAAGAGTTGTTTATGGAACAGTTCAAAATATGTTGTTATTGGAATATATATTAAAGCCACATCTTCATATGCGTGTTAAAACATATGAAAAGATGCTTTTACTGATGAGTCTTTATCAGCATGAAATGATGGATTCTATTCCAGATTATGCTATTATTAATGAAGCTGTAGAATTAGCCAAAAAGAAAAAAGGAATGAAAACTGCACGTTTTATCCATGCTATTTTACAAAAGACTTTTCAATCATCTTATCAGTTGGATGATTTGCCACCATTAGAAAGAATATCTATTGAAACAAGTCATCCATTATGGCTGGTAAAAATGTTTGATAAACAATATGGCTATGAAGAAACAAAACGTATTTGTCATGCTTTTTTAGAAGTGCCTCATCATTGTGCGAGAGTGAATACATTGCTTACTTCAAAAGAGGCTTTGTTGAAAGATTCAAAGTGGCAAGAAGCAAAACTGTCACCTGATGGTCTTTATTATTCAGGACATCATATTGCTTCTGATGAAGCTTTCATAAAGGGGTATGTGACAATCCAGGATGAATCTAGTCAACTTGTAGCCAGGTTATTGAATCCTCAAGCAAGTGATTATGTTTTAGATATGTGTTGTGCACCTGGCAGCAAGACAACGCATTTAGCGATGCTTATGAATAATCAGGGATCAATTGAAGCTTATGATTTATATGCGCATAAAATAGATTTGGTTCAACAGCAAATACAACGCCTTAAAGTTAAAAATGTGCATACACATGTAGGTGACTCTACTTTGCTTAAAGATGTGTATCCAGCTGAGTCTTTTGATAAAATTCTATGTGATGCACCATGTAGTGGATTGGGAGTTCTTGCCAGAAAACCTGAAATTAAGTATCATGAGAGTTCGGCAATGGATGAAATGATAGCTATACAAGAAAAATTATTAGAAAATGCATATTTTTTATTGAAAAAAGGTGGTAATATTGTATATAGTACATGTACACTCAATAAAAAAGAAAATGAAAAACAAATAGAAAAATTCATGACAAAGTATCCTGATATGAAGAAAAGAAAAGAATTAACAATTTTACCATATCAGTATCATAGTGATGGTTTTTATATGTGTCTATTAGAAAAGGAATGAAAATATGAAATCAATTTATGATTATACACAAGAACAGATGATTGAAGAATTTAAAGAACTTGGAGAAAAGAAATTTAGAGCAACACAAGTCTTTGAGTGGCTATATCGTCAAAATGTACAATCGTTTGAACAGATGAATAACTTATCATTAGATTTAAGAGAAAAATTATCTCAAATCTATCAGATTGGACCAATGAAAATTGAAACAAAACAGGTTTCTCAAGATGGAACAATTAAATATCTTCTTCAACTGGAAGATGGAGGTTTTATTGAAACGGTATTAATGGTTCATGATTATGGAAGAAGTTTATGTGTCACAAGTCAGTTGGGATGCAATATGGGATGCCGTTTTTGTGCCAGTGGTTTATTAAAAAAACAAAGAAACCTGACTGCTGGAGAAATGGTCAATCAAGTACTGACAGTTATGCAAGATACACAGGAAAGAATCAGTCATGTCGTTGTCATGGGAACGGGAGAACCTTTTGATAACTATGATGCTGTCATGGATTTTGTTCGTATTATTAATCATCCTAAAGGTTTGGCTATTGGTGCTAGACATATCACAATTTCTACTTGTGGTTTATGTCATCAGATTGAACGTTATGCCAGTGAAGGAATTCAAACCAATTTAGCTATTTCTTTACATGCACCAAATAATGAAATTAGGGATCAATTAATGCCCATCAATAAGCGTTATCCAATGGAACAGTTACGACAATCTATTGAAAATTATATTCAACAGACGAATCGTCGTGTGACTTTTGAATATATTCTTTTAAAGGGAGTTAATGATGAATTAAAACATGCTAGACAGTTAGCTCATTACATCAGAGGGCTTAATGCCTATGTCAATTTAATTCCTTATAATGCTGTTGATGAACATGGATATCAACAGTCAGATAAAGGAACTGTTGAGGCATTTAAAAGTGAGTTATTGCGTCTAAAAATGAATGTAACTTTACGTAAAGAACATGGACGTGATATAGATGGGGCATGTGGGCAACTGCGTGCCATGAAGGTAGGTGAACAACATGCAAGTCATCATGAAAAGTGATATTGGACGCATGAGAAAAGTGAATCAGGATTATGTCCGTTGCTATCAAAAAAGTGATCATGAATGTTTGGTTGTTTTATGTGATGGAATGGGTGGACATAACGCAGGTGAAATTGCTTCACAAATGGCTTGCGATGATATTATTGAAAATTATCAGCAACAAGAGTCTTTAACTGATACAAGTCAAATTCATGATTGGATTTTATCAGCTATTCAACATGCTCATATGATTGTTGAATCAAAAAGCCATGAATCCCAAGAATTTGAAGGTATGGGAACAACAATAGTTCTTGTTTTATGTATTCATGACAATATTTATATTTCTCATGTTGGTGATTCGAGAGTTTATTGGGTTACTGATGAATTTATTCAATTAACAAGAGATGATACTTTGGTGAATGTTCTTGTTGATTCGGGGACAATTTCACAAGCTGAAGCAAGATTTCATCCTCAAAAGAATATCTTATTACAGGCTGTAGGAGTCAGCGATTCATTGAATCCTTCTTTTCTTGAAAAACAAATCAATGATGGATTTTTATTGGTCTGTTCAGATGGGTTATATAATTCACTGAGTGATGAACAGATGATGAGTATTTTGCATGCTCAGGAAGATATTGAAACGAGGGCTAGTCAGTTGATGGATGCTGCCAATACATATGGTGGGCAAGACAATATCAGTTTTGCACTTATTTTGACAAAAGGAGTTGTTAATTTATGAGTTCAATCAATAAAACGATTGCTGGACGTTATCAATTGAAAAGATTAATTGGACAAGGTGGAATGGCTGATGTTTATGAGGCTGAAGATTTAATTTTAAAAAGAACAGTGGCTGTTAAAATTATGCGTTCATCATTAACTGGGGATCCGGTTTATGTGACACGTTTTCATCGTGAAGCCAGTGCGGCTGCGGCTTTGTCACATAAAAATATTGTTGAAATTTATGATGTTGGTGATGAAAAAGATGACTATTATATTGTCATGGAATATGTACCAGGTCAAACTTTAAAAGAATTGATTCATAAACGTGGTGCTTTACATTATGTAGAAGCTGTTGATGTTATGAAGCAGGTTGTTAGTGCTACTGCTAAAGCACATTCTATTGGTATTATACATCGTGATTTAAAACCTCAAAATATTATGGTTACTGATAGTGGGGTTGTCAAAATTGGTGATTTTGGAATTGCATCTATTCAATCATTATCACAGGTGACACAAACAGATACAATTATGGGTTCTTTACATTATTTGGCACCTGAAATTGCCCGTGGAGAGAAAGCAACTGCACAAAGTGATATTTATGCTTTAGGAATTGTCTTTTATGAGTTGCTTCGCGGTGAAGTTCCATTTAATGGGGAATCTCCAGTTAATATTGCTTTAAAACATATGCGTGATGAAATCCCTTCTGTTTGTGCTTTTAATCCATCTATCCCTCAATCGGTTGAAAATATTATTATTAAGGCAACTGCTAAAAATATAAAAGATCGTTATGCAAGTGCTTCTGAAATGTTGGAAGATTTGAATCATTGTTTGGAAGCAGCGCATATCAATGATGAAAAAATAACATTTGATTATGAGGAAGATGATGAATTAGCAACAATTGTTGCTGAAGATAAAGACTTTTTTACACAATCGCAGACACATTTACCAATTGAAGAAGAAACAGAAGAAGAAACAAAACGTTCACATAAAAAGATGCTGATGATTATTGGTGGTAGTGTTGTTGCAGCATTAGCAATTTTAATTGCAGTCTATTTTCTGCTTTTACGACCTTCACAATCATTTGAAATGCCTGATGTAGTGAATTTGACAGAAGCTGAAGCTATCACTTTGTTAGAAGATAGAGGTTTGGAAGTTAAAGGTCATGTCACTTATGAATTGAGTGATGATGTTGAAGAAGGAAAAGTGATTGAAAGTGATCCTCTTGCAAAAGCAAATGTTAAAAAAGGTGATGAGGTTCATTTGGTTGTTTCTTCTGGACAATATATCGTCATTGAAGATTATGTCGGTAAAGATTATGATACTATTGCAGATCAACTTGAGGAATTAGGCTTTAAAGTCAATAAAGAAGATAGAATTGATGAAGCTTCAAAAGGAACTATTTTAGAACAATCTTTGGATGCAGGAGAGAAAATTGATCCAAATAGTGACAATAAAACAATAACATTGACAGTTTCACAAGGATACAGTGCTGAGGTTCCAAATGTTTATGGTCAAGATATTCAAAAAGCTAAAAGCATTTTGACAGAAGCAGGATTTACTGTAGAGCTAAGTGTATTAGAACCACCAACATCAGTCGAAGAGATTAAAACTATGAAAATCAATGTTGTAGAAGAACAGTCACTTGCTGCTTTTACAACAGTTTATAAAAAAGGTGAAAAAATTGTTTTGTATTATTATGATAAAAAACCAGAAATTCCTGAAACTCCTGAAACTCCTGCAGAAAACGAAAATAATAATACAACGACACCAAGTACTGACACTCCGTCTTCTTCACAAGTAACAGGAACAAATCAGATAACAGGACAACAATGAGGTAGAGAAAAACAATGCAAAAAGGACAAATTATTAAAGCTTTGGCAGGATTCTATTATGTTAAGTCACAGGGACAAGTTTATCAATGTCGTGCCCGTGGAAAATTTAGAAAAGATTCTTTAAAACCATTGGTTGGAGATTATTGTGAATTCTCTATTGAAAATCAAACTGAAGGATACATTTTATCCCTGTTACCAAGAAAGAACAGTCTTATTCGACCTCCAATCTGTAATGTCGATCAGGCTTTACTTGTTTTTTCTGCTAAAGAACCAGATATGAATTTATTACTGTTAGATCGTTTTTTGATTTTAATTGAACATCTTCAGATTCAACCGATTATTTGTATATCAAAAATGGATCTTGTGGATTCAAGTTTGATATATCATCAAATGAAACCTTATGAAGATGCAGGATATCAGGTTCTATATGTGAGTTCTAAACAAGAACAGGGGATAGAGGCTGTTAAGAATATTTTTAAAGATAAAGTAACAGTTGTTACTGGACAAAGTGGTGTTGGAAAATCAAGTTTATTAAATGCTTTGGATATTCATTTGCAGATTGATACAAATGAAATTTCAAAAGCTTTAGGACGTGGAAAACATACAACCAGACATGTTGAACTTATTGAGATGTATGGTGGTTATGTTGCAGATACACCAGGTTTTTCATCGTTGGAATTAAATATTGAACCAGTGGATCTGGCTATAAGTTATCATGACTTTCATGAACTTTCTAAACAATGCAAGTTTAGAGGATGTTTACATGAAAGTGAACCACATTGTGCAGTGAAAAATGCTGTTGAACAAGGGGAAATATCATCTCAAAGATATGAACATTATTTAATGTTTTTAAAAGAAAGTAAGTTATTGAAGGAGAAAAAATATGGTTAAAGTTGCACCGTCAGTTTTATCAGCTAATTTTGCTGAGCTCAAGAAAGATTTGGATTCTATTCGTGAATGTGGGGCAGACTGGATTCATTATGATGTAATGGATGGACATTTTGTACCTAATATTTCATTTGGTTATAGTATTTTAAATGATATTGCAAAAGTGAGTGACTTATATCTTGATGTTCATTTAATGATTGAAAAACCAATGCAATATGTAGATGCATTTATAAAATCACATGCTTCATTAATAACAGCGCATATTGAGGCTTTTCATCACGAACAGGAAGTGAAAACATTTATACAGTATGTTCATGATCAAGGCGTACATGTAGGACTAAGTGTAAAGCCAAACACACCTATTTCATCAATTCAACAATATTTAGATGATCTTGATTTAGTATTAGTTATGAGTGTTGAGCCTGGATTTGGCGGACAAACGTTTCAAGAGCAGGCGCTTTCTAAGATACAGGAACTTTGTCAGTTAAAACAGAATCGTCATTATTTGATTGAAGTGGATGGTGGCATTAATGCTACGACAGGTCAATTATGTCGAGAAGCAGGTGTGGATGTGCTGGTTGCTGGAAGTTATGTTTTTAATGCTGAAAATAGAAAGGAAGCTATTGATTCTTTAAAATGAAAATAGGCATTTATAGTGGAATCAATGTTGGATCTGTGAAAGATTCAACAATTGAATATATTGGTGTCGATCAGGGTGTTTATCATTTATACCAGCAGGGAATTACACCTGTGATAGCTATTGGAGATATGGATTCTATTGAAAATGAGCAGATTCTTCAAGATATCAATATTCAGCGTTATTCGAGTATTAAAGATGACACTGATACAGCATTGGCAATACAATATGCTATTCAAAAGGGTTATGATGCCATTGATTTATATGGTGTGACACATCGCCGTATTGATCATTTTATGGCAGTACTATGTTTGTTAGAAAAATATCAGGATATCTCTATCACGATCTATGATGAATGGAACAAGATATTTGTTTTAAAACCAGGTCAACATTATCTTGCTAAAGATCAATATCATTATTTTTCAATATTTGCTTTTGATGAGAGCGTCGTGACATTAAAAGATTGTCATTATCCATTGGATCATTACATCTTAAAAAGAAATGATCCTCTGTGTGTATCCAATCAAATGAATGAAGAATATGCGATTGTGGAAAATTCACAACCTGTACTCTGTATTCAATCAATATCATAATGGAAAAGAGGAATAAGAATGTATCAGATAGTTTCAGATGGTTCATGTGATTTAGATCAGTCATTGATGAATCAGTTTCATATTCATGTTGTTCCATTTTATATAACAACTGATAATGAACACTATCAAAAAGAAAAAGAAGATTTAGAAGTGCATGAATTTTATCAATTTATGGTTGATCATAAAGATGTTTTTCCTAAAACTTCTATGCCTTCTATTGAAGATTATATAAAAACTTTTACACCTATCCTGGAAAATCAGGAAGATATTATATGTATATGTATTACGACTAAATTTTCTGGTTCCTATAACAGTGCCATGAATGCGAAAATGATATTAGAGGAAAAATATCCTGAACGTCAAATTATGATTATTGATGCTACTGTGAATACTGTTTTACAAGGTTTACTGGTTATTGAGGCTGCCCAAATGAAAGAAGCTGGCTATCAATATGACGAAGTGATTCATAAAATTGAAAATATCAAATCGTCAGGACGTATTTTCTTTACTGTTGGAAATTTTGAATATCTCATTCATGGTGGACGAATTGGTAAAGTTGCTGGAGTTGCAGCGAAAACATTAGGAATTAGACCTTTAATTGTACTTCATGATGGTGAAATATTTGCAATGGGTGTTACACGTGGACGTGAAAAATCTAAAAAGAAAGTTCTTGACCATACTGTAAAATATTTTAAAGATAACCAGCTTTCACCAAATGATTATCGTTTTTGTGTTGGGTATGGCTATGATCAACAAGAAGGAGAAAAGTTTAAAGAAAGCTTGCAAGAGGTGATGTTACAAGCTTATCCAGACTTCCATGAACCTATTTTAATTCAACAAATTGGCGCTACAATTGGTGTGCATACGGGACCATATCCAATTGGTGTGGGTATTTTAAAAAAATATGATCTTTAGGAGAAATCCTAAAGATTTTTTGTTATTAAAAATACCACGTGTTATATGCGTGGTAAAAGAATTAAGCTTAGAGCGTTGAAAGTAAAAAGCCTCCAATGATACAATGAATTTAGCCTGGCAGCTAAGAAACAAAAGAATCAAAGGAGGTTAGTCTATGAAAGACATAAATAGTTTATCACATACATCATATAGATGCAAATATCATATAGTTATCGTACCAAAATATAGAAGGCTCATCATATATAATAAATTAAGAAGAGATATCATAGAGATATTGATACTGTTGATTAACAGATTCAAGGATGTAGAACTTATAGAGGGGCAAGCATGTCCTGACCATATACATATGTTGCTTGAAATTCCACCAAAATATTCTATATCGGAATTTATGGGGCAGTTGAAGTCAAAGTCTACACTGATGATATTTGATTTGAATAAGTCAGGTTATTCATTATAAAAACAGTATTTGAATTTTAATAAACATTTTAGCACTTCGGGGTTGACAGTGCTAAAAAACATGGTATACTATAATTAGCACTTGGATATAATGAGTGCTAAAGGAGTGATGAAGATGAATATAGAAAAATGGACAACAGCTATGCAGGAAGCTATGCAAAAAGCCATGCAACAGACTTTAGGAATGTCTTGTCAGGTTGTTGATGTTGAAGATTTTTTATTAGCATTATTGGAAGATACAAGTGGTATTTTATATCGTGTGCTATCAAAAGCAAATGTCAATATTCAACAGTTAGAAACATTTTTAAGAAATAAACAACAACAAAAACCAAGAGTCAATGGTGTTGATGAAAGTCAATTAAGAATATCATATGATTTGAATCAATTGTTAATAAAGGCTCAAAAAGTGATGAGTGATTATAAAGATGAATATACAAGTGTTGAACATTTGATTATGGCAATGTTTGAAGTGCAATCAACATTTATTCAAGATTTGATTCGACAATATCATTTAAATAAAAAAGAATTAGAAAAGATTATTCAGGAAATGCGAGGTGGAAATATGGTTAATAATCCACAACCAGAAAATCAATATGAAGTTTTAACAAAATATGGTAGAGATCTTATTCAAGATGTTAAGGATGGAAAATTAGATCCTGTTATTGGTCGTGATGAAGAAATTAGACGTGTTATTCAAATCTTATCACGTAAAACAAAAAATAATCCTATTTTGATAGGTGAACCAGGTGTTGGAAAGACTGCTATTGTTGAAGGATTGGCATGGCGTATTTTTAAAAATGACGTGCCTGTCAGCTTGCAAAATAAGACTCTTTATGAACTTGATTTAGGAGCTTTGGTAGCAGGTGCTAAATATCGTGGTGAATTTGAAGAAAGATTAAAAGCTGTATTAAATGAAATTAAAAAATCTGAAGGAAATATCATTTTATTCATTGATGAGATTCATCAGCTTGTTGGAGCTGGAAAAACAGATGGTGCTATGGATGCAGCTAACTTATTAAAACCAATGTTAGCACGTGGTGAACTTCACTGTATTGGAGCAACAACGCTAGATGAGTATCGTATGTACATTGAAAAAGATGCTGCTTTAGAAAGACGTTTCCAAAAAGTTCAAGTTGATGAACCAGATAGTGACGATACAATTGCGATTTTACGTGGTTTAAAAGATAGCTTTGAATCTCATCATGGTGTTCAGATTACAGATAGTGCCATTGTGGCAGCTGTGAATATGAGTGAACGTTATATTACTGATCGTTTCTTGCCAGATAAGGCTATTGATTTGATTGATGAAGCATGTGCATCTGTACGTATGGAAATTGATTCTTTACCAGAAGAATTAGATGTTATCACAAGAGAAAAGAATCGTTTGGAAATGGAACGTATTTCTATTGAAAAAGAAGATAAAAATGCAGATAATGAAAAACGTCTAGATGAAATTAGGAGTCGTATTGCTTCATTAGATGAACAAGTAACAGGTTTAACAGATAAATGGAAAGAAGAAAAGAAAGCTTTAGATCATATTAAAGAATTAAAAGATCAAAAAGTGAGATATGAAGCCCTTAAAGATAAATATGAAACTGAAGGTAATTTAGAAGAAGCTTCAAAAATCAAATATGAAACATTACCTCGTATTAATAAAGAAATTGCTAATTATCAATCACAAGAGTCTGATGATGCTTTATTACAGGAAAAAGTAACAGTTGATACAGTCAGTGAAGTTATTGCTAGATGGACAGGTATTCCTATTCATAAATTGATGGAATCTGAAAGAGAAAAATTATTACATCTTGATGATACTTTAAGAAAAAGAGTTATTGGACAGGATGAAGCGATTGAAAAAATCTGTGATGCTATTTTAAGATCACGTGCTGGAATCAATGATGAAAACCGTCCAATTGGTTCATTTATGTTCCTTGGGCCAACTGGAGTAGGAAAAACAGAAGTTGCAAAGAGTTTAGCAGAACAATTATTCGATAGTGAAAAGAATATTGTCCGTATTGACATGAGTGAATATATGGAAAAATTCAGTGTTTCTCGTTTGTTAGGAGCTCCTCCAGGTTATGTTGGATATGAAGAAGGTGGCCAATTAACGGAAGCTGTTAGACGTGCACCTTATAGCATTGTTTTATTGGATGAAATTGAAAAAGCCCATCCTGAAGTCTTTAATGTTTTGCTTCAAGTCTTAGATGATGGTCGTATTACTGATTCTAAAGGCAATGTTGTTAGCTTCAAAAATACAATCATTATTATGACATCTAATATTGGCTCACAATATTTATTACAAGGTAATAATGAAGAAACAAGACATGAAGTTGAAATGGAATTAAAAGCTCATTTTAAACCAGAATTCTTGAATCGTATTGATGAAATTGTCATGTTCAATTCATTAGATAATCAAGTTGTTTATAAGATTGTTGATAAATTTATTGCTCAGCTTTCTAAACGTCTAGAACAACAAAATATATCAGTTCAAGTGAGTGACGGGGCTAAAGAAGAAATCGCAAGAGAAGGTTTTGATCCTACTTTTGGAGCGAGACCACTTAAACGTTTCATTCAGGGACATATTGAAACTTTAGTTGCCAAAGAAATGATTAAAGGTTCTATTCAAAAAGATGATAACATTACGATTGATTATCAAAATCAACAATTTATGATTAGAAAGTCATAAGAGTGAGAAGGTTAGTAGAGGATTGACTTTACTAATCTTTTTTTCTTTTTATATTCAACAAAATGTGATAGAATAGCCAAAGGAGGAAGTTATGCAAAGATATTTTATAGATGCTCAAAATATAGAGGGATCATTCATACATATTGACCCTTATAATCATAAACATATGCAACGTGTCATGCGATATCATCAAGGTGATCAAGTGATTTGTATTTTACCAGATCATCATGTTTATATATATGAAATTATAGATATTGAAAAAGGAATACTTCAACAAAAAGAAGAGCTCATAGAAAATAATGAATTGGATGTTGAAGTGACTTTAATCTATGGCTTGCCTAAAAATGATAAATTTGAATGGGTTCTTCAAAAGGCTACGGAATTAGGTGTTCATAGAATTGTTCCTTTTCTATCACAAAGAAGTATTATTAAAACGGATGAAAAATCTTTTGAAAAGAAAAGAGAACGTTATACTCGTATTTTAAAAGAGGCAAGTGAACAATCTTGTCGTCAGACAATACCTGAGTTGACTTCACTTATAAAAATATCACAGTTAGAGAAATATTTAGGCGATGTCAATTTAGTTGCCTATGAAGAAGAAAGTAGAAATGGTGAAAAATCACTTTTAGCAAAAACGCTTCAAAAAGATTATCACACTATAACAATTATTGTAGGACCTGAAGGTGGTTTCGATGAAAGTGAAATTCAAAAGATGAAAGAGCTAGGTGTTCAGGCCTGCTCGTTAGGAAAAAGAATTTTACGTAGCGAAACAGCCCCGTTATATATGTTAAGTGTTATTGGATTTAGTAGGGAGTTGATGTCATCATGGGATTTATAGAAAGTTTAAATAAAATAGGGGTGGAAATTCCTCTTGCTAAAACACAATTATATCAAGAAATAGAAAGTCATCGTTCTTTTTTTGAAAAGATGGGCTTATCTTCAAAAATCAAGACTGATTTTGATTTGTTTTCATATGAAATTATATATCGTGGTTTATTAACGCAAAATCAGATTGAAAATATTTATGAGGGATTTTTAAATCAACATTATGATTTATTGGATTATTTAAATTATGATGAAAAACAAAAGATGTTTAATAATGATATTGCTGGAGTTTTAGAAACGGCTCCTCATTTCCAGGATTTACAGAGTCAAGTCATGATTTATATTCCTTATTTAGAACCATTTGTCAATCAGCGTTATACTCATGATTATCAAATGTTGCTATTAAAACAACATCGTGAATATATACAAAATTTTAAAGTGAATCTTCATACACCAATTGATATGTATGGTTATTCTATCTTTCGTACAGGTTTTTCTTCTTTAGAGAATGTATATGAAGATCAAAGACATATTTGCTTTTATTTTGATCCGCTTAAAACCATTTATATCTTTAAAAAAGATAATCATGAATTTTTGAATAAAGTTATCATTCAAGACGATAAAGCTCAATGTGAAGTTCGTATTGAAGATATTCAAAAGATTGCATATGATATTGAAAATTATTTGTATCTGGATTGTTTAGAAACATTGAAAGATTTGGAATATATTTCTTTAAAGAATTATAAAAAAATTATAAAAAAATATAAATAGAAAGGATTTTTATGAAAAAAGTTGCTTTTTTAACATTGGGTTGTAAAGTGAATACTTATGAATCAGAAGCGATGCTGAAGCTTTTTTGTGATGCAGGATATGAAAGTGTAGATTTTAAAGAACAGGCAGATGTTTATGTCATTAATACATGTACTGTTACAAACACTGGAGATTCTAAATCTCGTCAGATGATTCGTAAAGCTATTCGTCAAAATCCTCAAGCTACAGTATGTGTAGTGGGATGTTATAGTCAGGTTGCAAGCCAAGAAGTTGCAAAAATTGAAGGTGTTGGTGTTGTTTTAGGAACTCAGTTTAGAAATCGAATTGTGGAATTTGTTGAAGAATACCAAAAAACACATCAGACTGTTATTCATGTTGCTGATGTTATGAAATTATCTCATTTTGAAGATCTGGATATTGATGAATTTACGAAAAACACAAGAGCCTTTTTGAAAATTCAGGATGGATGTAATAATTTTTGTACATATTGCATTATCCCATACGCGAGAGGGCGTATTCGTTCGAGAGATAAGGAGAGTGTTTTAAAACAGGCTCAAAAATTAGTTGATCATGGTTTTGTAGAAATTGTTCTGACAGGAATTCATACTGCTGGATACGGACAAGATTTTGATAATTACAGCTTTTATGACTTATTGGTAGATTTAACGACAAAAGTGAAAGGTTTAAAGCGATTAAGAATTTCTTCAATTGAAATGAGTCAAATCACTCATGAAATCATAGATCTGATTGCTACATCACCTATTATCGTTGATCATCTTCATATTCCTATTCAGTCTGGATGCGATAAAATCTTGAAAAAAATGAATCGTCATTATACGACTGATGAATTTGCATCAAAGATGAAAGAATTAAAAGAAAAATTACCAACCTTGTCTATAACAACTGATGTTATTGTTGGTTTTCCTGGTGAAACTGATGAAGATTTTGAATCCACATATCAGTGGATTAAAGACATGCATTTTAACCAATTACATGTTTTCCCATATTCACCTCGTCAAGGGACACCGGCTGCCAAAATGAAAGATCAGGTAGATGGAAATGTTAAACATCAAAGAGTGAAAGCGTTGATGGATTTATCGCATCAGCTCCTTCATGAGTTTGCCAGCCAACAGATTGGACAGACTTTGAATGTTTTAATTGAAGAAGCTGATGGGGATTATATGATTGGTCATGCTTCTAATTATTTGAAAGTTAAAACGAAGTTACCATTGGATTCAGTAGGACATATCTATCCTGTTTTTATTGAGGAATGTCAAGATACAGAATTGATAGGAAGTGTTGTGAGTGAAGAAAATTAATGAATTATTTGATGTTGAAGAAGATTTTAAGATTCGTTCCATTCATAGTGATTCACGCTATGTAGGAAGAGATTCTATTTTCTTTTGTATTGATGGTTTAAGTGTAGATGGACATAAATATATTGAAGATGCTATATTTCAAGGGGCGAAATGCATTGTTTACTCTAAACCTCTAACATTTAAGCATAAGGATATTTTATATATCAAGGTTGATAATGTTTTAGATGAATTGAACAGAGTTGCTGATTTATTTTATGATCACCCTAGTTATAAAATGACGGTGATTGGTATAACTGGTTCAAGTGGAAAAACAATTGTTGCCTTGATGATTAAAAATGCTTTATCACAATTTTTAAAAATGGGATATATTGGGACAAATAATATTGAATATGCAGGTATTATTGAACAATGCCCATATACAACACCAGAAACTATTTTTTTACAAAGACATTTAAATGATATGGTGAAAAAAGATGTCAAAGGTGTAACATTAGAAGTATCAAGTCATGGTTTGGCTTTGAAAAGAGTTGATAGTGTTCATTTTGATATTGCTGTTTTTACAAATGTTTATGAAGAACATTTGGATTTTCATGGGACGATGGAAAATCTGATGGCTTCTAAAGCTAAGCTTTTTTCCTTGTTGGATGAAAAAGGTTATGCTATTTTAAATACAGATGAAGTTCGCTTTTACACTCTTGTCAAAGACTCTATCAAAAGTCATGTTCTGACTTATGGTATTGAACATAGAGCAGACGTCATGGCTAGAAATATAGAGTTATTTATTGATCATAGTGAATTTGATTTACAGGTTCATGATGAATTATATCATGTCTCAGTTCCTGTTTTAGCTCGTTTTAATATATCGAATATTCTGGCTGTTGTAACATCTTTATTAGCGCTAGAAATGCCGATTATGCAAATTATTGATATGATTGAACATATTCAAGGTGTTGATGGACGTATGGAATTATTAAGTCATCCATATCCTTTCCATGTTATTGTGGACTATTGTCAACATGCGAAAAGTTATGAAAAAGTATTTCAGTTTGCTCAACAAGTGAAGAAAAACGGAAGAATTATTGCTGTTTTTGGAGCGCCAGGAAAGAAGAATTATAATAAAAGGCAAAAAATAGGGAAATTAGCGAATCAATACTGTGATCAGGTTATTTTGACGGCTGAAGATAATCGAGATGAAGATATTCAGGATATCTGCTTAGATATTCAAAAATATATTGAAAAACCTGTAAGTGTTATTATTGAAGATCGTCGCATTGCTATTGAACAGGCAATTGAAATTGCGAATCGTGATGATGTTATTTTGATTCTAGGGAAAGGACATGAACAATTTATGGCTTCTGCAATTGGTAATGATCCTTATCCTGGAGATAAATATGTTGCTTTAGAGGCAATTCATAAAATCTTTAAAGGAGAAGAAGATGATGGAAAAGAAATGGAACAAATTTATTGATCACACATTATTAAAAGCGAATGCAACAAAAGATGAAATTACGCATTTGTGTGATGAAGCAAAGCAATATGATTTTGCTTCAGTATGTGTTAATCCAGTATGGGTATCTTATTGTGCAAAATACTTAGCAGATTGCGATGTGAAAATCTGTACAGTTATTGGATTTCCACTAGGAGCTAATACTTCAGAAGTGAAAGCATTTGAAGCAAAAAATGCTATTGAAAATGGTAGTGATGAAATTGATATGGTTATTAATATTGGGGCGTTAAAAGCTGGTGATATTGAAACTGTATATAAAGATATTCAGGCTGTTGTTGATGCCAGCCAGGGACGTTGTGTAAAAGTGATTATTGAAACTTGTTTATTAACTGATGAAGAAAAAGTTTTAGCTTGTCAACAGGCTATGAAAGCAAAAGCAACTTTTGTCAAAACATCAACAGGATTCTCAACTGGAGGAGCCACTGTTCATGATGTTGCATTGATGAAACAGACAGTTGGTGAACAATGTGAAGTCAAAGCAAGTGGTGGAGTGAAAACTTATCAGGATATGCAAGATATGATTGATGCTGGAGCAACACGTATTGGAACTTCATCAGGAGTTTCGTTGATGAAACAGTAATAAATGAAAAAAATGAAAATATCAAGTGGGAATTATATAAAAAAACTTGATTTTCTGTTATTATCAATGTATAATAACGCATGTATTTGGTATTAGTAAAGGGGGGAAGTTCAATATGGCAAAAACTGTAGTAAGAGAAAATGAATCATTAGATGATGCATTACGTCGTTTCAAAAGACAAGTTTCTAGAACAGGTACCCTTGCAGAAGCTCGTAAAAGAGAATTTTATGTTAAGCCTGGTTTAAAACGTAAAATGAAATCAGAAGCTGCTAGAAAAAATAAAGGTAAACAAAGATAAGAAGAACTTTTGGTTCTTCTTTTTTGTTTTGTATCATATATTCCACTGAGGTGGTATCATGCTGATGATTGATAAGGAACGTATTTGTATTTATGATTATCATGAAGTTCTGATGATGGATACACATTTTTTTAAAATTCAGATGCCCGATTACAATTTGATTATTAGAGGAGAAAATCTACAGATTGAATATTATGATCAAAAGGAAATTCGACTTCATGGTCATGTGAAAGTGATTGAATATGATGAAAATAGGGTATGATAAATATAGTGTAGATGAGTCATTAATTTATTCATTATTGATTTATGCTAGAGATAGAAGATTAAAATTAATACATTTACAAAAAAAGGACTCTCAATTTCTATTTTATCTTCCTGTTTATCAAAGATATATTTTAAAAAGATGGGATTATCCATATCAGTATATTGAGACCATTGGCTTATTGAAATATATCTTTTTCTTATCACGACAGCATTTAAATTTTATTGGAGTGCTTTTTTTCTTCATCAGTATTTTTGTTTCATCTTATCTTATTTTTGATATTCAAATTGAAGGAACATTACCTGAGGTCAATAAGAGCATGATGAAAACTTTACAAAAAGAAAATATAGATTTGTTAAAACCGCTTCAAAGCTATGAGAAATTAAATGATTTATTGCTGCAATTTAAGGATATATATAAAGAGAAAATTGAATATATGAATATCTATCAGACAGGCAGTGTTTTTCATATTGAATATACGAAACGTCGACAAGAAACAGTCAAAAAAGATGATTATCGTAATTTATATGCCAAAGAAGATGGCATGATTCAATCGTTAGATGTTAAAAGTGGTCATATTCTTGTCAAGAAAAATGATTACGTTAAAAAAGGTGATTTGCTTGTTGAAAACACAATCATTTCAACCCAAAATAAAACAAAGATTATTCCAGTAGAAGGGCATGTTTACGCTTATACTTTTCATCAGTATGAAGCGAGTCTGCCTAATAAAAAACAAGATTACGGAGAAGCCTTTTATCAGCTTTTATTAAATATTCGTGCTCAGATACCAACAGAAGCTGTTATTGATAAAGAAAATGTTTTACAAATGACAAGTACACGTAGTAAAATAACGTTAAAGATGCATTATACTCTTATTGAAGATATTGCAGTCAAAGGAGAAGACAATGAAGAAAATCTTAAAGCTAGAAACATGCACAATGGATGAAATATCAAGACTTTTAGGACAGCAGGAAGAAAATATACATTTATTAGAAGAAGCTATGCAATGTGAAATGATTGTTCGTGGTGATGAGATTGTTTTAAATGATACAGAAATCAAAAATCAGGAAGTTGAAGATATGATTCGTACTTTACTGACTTTAGTTAAGCAAGGAAAAACAATCAGTCAACGTGATATTATCTATTCTTTGAATTTAGCTAAAAATCATCAGTTGAATATGATTGATGAACTTTATCAGACAAAAATAGCAAGGACAACAAATGGAAAATTGATTTATCCAAAAACTTTAGGTCAGAAAGAATATTATAATGCTTTAAAGCGTAATGATGTTGTTTTTGCGATTGGTCCAGCAGGGACAGGAAAAACATATATGGCAGTTGTTTTTGCTGTTCAGGCATTAAAGAATAACGAAGTTCAAAAAATTGTTCTGACAAGACCGGCAGTGGAGGCGGGTGAGAGTCTGGGATTTTTACCAGGGGATTTAAAAGAAAAGGTGGATCCATATTTAAGACCTCTTTACGATGCTTTATATGATATGTTAGGTCGTGAAAAGACAGAACGCTTTATTGAAAAAGGCATTATTGAGATTGCACCACTTGCTTATATGCGTGGACGTACTTTGGAAGATGCCTATGTGATTTTGGATGAAGCACAAAATACGACTGATGCACAGATGAAAATGTTTTTAACTAGACTTGGTTTTCGTTCTAAGATGATCATTACAGGTGATATTACGCAAATAGACTTACCAAAAGGTGTAGGTAGTGGATTGAAAAAAGCTTTGCATATTTTAAAAGATGTCAAAGGTATTCGTTTTGTCTATTTGACAGCCTTAGATGTTGTTAGACATCCTGTTGTGCAGAGAATTATAGAACGTTATGAAGAAGATGAAAAAAGTGAAAATATCAATTAAATACTGATGAAAATCAGTAGTTATCCTATAATAAAAAGTGGTTCACACATTGTACCACTTTTTATTGCTTATTCGATTGTTTTTAAATAATGCTTTAAAACTTTTAAATGTGCCGTTGAAACAGGAAGCTGTGAAATATCATTTAAACTATATAATGATGACAATGGTTTGGAAATTGTAAAATGATAGATATGCATATGCCATGTACGATGCGTAAAAACATGTTTAACCTGACCATGATAAGAAACAAGAGATAATGATATATGATACTGTTTTTCAAATTCTTCAATAAAGCGATAGGGGCTTTCCAACTCGTATTGAATAAAACCATATAAATTTTCTAATAATCCGGCAGGATTTTGAATCATGACATATTGATCTTGATAAGTAATAATGCCAGTTATGTAATTGATTTCTTTATGTTTGATATTTTTTATAGAAATAGGTAATACTTTCTGTTGTCCAGATTGTCTGGCTTTACAAAAGGGGGCAATAGGACAAATTTCACATTGTGGATTTAAAGGACGACAAATAGTGGCACCAAGATCCATTAAACCTTGATTAAAGGCAGAAGCATCATAACCAATCAATAAATCGTTCACAATATGAAAAATATTCTTTTGAGCTTTTGGTAAAGCAATATTTTCAGTTAAGGCATATAATCGTGAGATAATTCTTAACACATTGCCGTCAATGGCAGGAGTAGACAATCCATAAGCAATAGAACAAATAGCTCCAGCAGTATAAGGACCAATCCCTTTGAGTTTTAAGATATCTTCATAGGTGTCAGGAAACTGTCCATCATATTTTTCGCAAATCAGTTGTGCAGTTTCATGAATATGTTTAGCTCGACGATAATAACCAAGACCTTCCCATAATTTATAAACTTCTTCTAAAGAGGCACTAGCCAATTTATCAATAGTATCAAACGTTTGAATAAAACGTTTATAATAGGGAATGACTGCTTCGGTTGTTGTTTGTTGTAGCATAATTTCACTAATCCATATATAGTAAGGATTCGTGGTTTCTCGCCAAGGAAATTGGCGATGGTTGTGGTTATACCATGAAATTAAATTATTTTGTATATTATTTTGCATCAAATCACCATAAGTATTATACTATAAAAAATAAAAAAAGAAAAAGGATGTGATTTCATGAAAGCTCAAGATCAAATTATTCATGATTCTTTAAGAGAAACAAAATTAGCAGATGAAAGATTGTCTCCTTATGCAACATGTAATAGTGATTGTATTAAAGTGAAGAATACAAAAAAGAAAGCCAAAGAATTTGATATTCGCTGGCCTTTTGAAGAAGATATTGATCGTGTTTTATATTCTAAAAGTTATAGCCGATATGTCGACAAGACACAGGCATTATCCTTTTTTAGTAATGTTCACATTACTAAGCGTTCTTTACATGGCCAGTGGGTATCACGTATAGCAAGACAGATTGGTAGAGGTTTAAATCTGAATTTAGATTTAATTGAAGCTATTGCATTAGGACATGATTTAGGTCATGCGCCATATGGACATGTAGGTGAAAAAGCTATTAATGATTGTTTAGAAGAAAGAGGATTTGGCTATTTTACGCATAATGCGAATAGTGTTAGAAATTTACTGTTTATAGAAAGAAATGGAATCGGATATAATGTATCTTTACAGGTCTTAGATGGAATCTTATGCCATAATGGTGAGATTCTTTCACCTATATATAAACCAGATAGTCATAAAACAATTGAACAGTTTTGGGAAGAATATGAAAAATGTTGGCATGAGAAAGATTATTCTTTTAAGATTTTGCCAATGACATTAGAAGGATGTGTTGTTCGTATTTCTGATGTTATTTCATATGTTGGTAAAGACATTGAAGATGCAATTAAGGTAGGTATTATTTCTATAGATGATTTGCCATTAGAAGTGGTTCAAGTATTAGGTAAAGATAATAAAGCTATTATTAATCGTTTGATTGGTGATTTGGTTATTCATAGTTATCATAAACCATATTTAGAATTTTCAAAAGAAGTCTTTCATGCCTTAGAAATTCTCTTTACATTTATTTCAACACATATTCATCATCATCCCACAATATTGAAAGAAAACGAAAAATTAACACGAATGGTGAAAGAATTATATGATATTTTATATGATGATTTCATATACCGTCATTATCCTCAAAAGGGTATATGTGCTCATGTTTCAAAAATGGCAGAAACTTATCAGCAATCTCCTGGTGAACTGATTGTCAGTGATTATTTATCAGGAATGACAGATAGCTATGCTTTGCGTTTTTATGAAGAACGTTTTTTACCACGACAACATGGGGAAATGATAGAAGACTATTAAAAAAATTGTACTTATCTTAAAAAAGTGATAAGATAAAAGAAAGAAAGGAGTCAGACTATGAAACTCATAATTGCAATTGTAAATAATGATGATAGTAATGCTGTTCAGACAGCATTGACTGAAGGTGGTTTCTTTGTTACGAAGTTAGCAACATCTGGTGGTTTTTTAAAGAAAGGAAATACAACTTTCTTTATCGGAACAAATGATGATAAAGTAGATCCGGCACTTGAGATTATAAAAGCTCATGCTAGAAAGCGTGTAGAAAAGGAACCTACGGTTCCACCTACTGAAATGGGAGAATTTTTTACACCTATCATGGTGGATGTCTTAGTTGGTGGAGCAACTGTCTTTGTAGTAGACGTAGATCGTTTTGAAAAAATTTAAAAAACAGCTTAAGCTGTTTTTTCTTTGTAAAGGAGAACATTGTGGAATTAAGAATTTTAAGAGGACATGAAATCAAAGAAGCAGCGCAACTTTTTTATAATGACCAGCAATCCTTATTAGAAATACTCACTCTTTCTCGCCAAAAGAAGCTATTTTTTATTGGAGCTTTTGAAAAGAAACTGGTAGGGGTTATTGGGATTTATGAATTTCAACACATCAAATATTTATGCGTTTTAGAAAGTTATCGTCATCAAGGCATTGCCAGTGATTTGATACGTCAAGCTATACAATTATCTTGTGATGATTTATATGTGACTGTTTCTCAAACATTAGAGCCTTTATATAAACAATTGGGCTTTGAAATTCTCGAAGATCAATTAACAGAACAAAAACTTGTTTATCGCCATCAAATTCAAAAACGTTTTACTCATTATCAGCAAGTTCATGATTTTATTGCCAGTCAAAAGCAACGTGTTTATGCCCTGGATAATTTCAAACGTTTTATGAAAGATATGGGGAATCCTCAAATTTTATTGAAATCTATTCATATTGGTGGAACAAATGGAAAAGGTTCAACAACGAATTATATACGTTCTGTATTACAAAATGCAGGTTATAAAGTGGCAACTTTTACATCACCTGTTTTAGTAACACGTTTAGAAATTATGCGTATTAATAATCAACACATTCAAGAAGGTGAAATTATTACCTATGCAAATCGTTATATGGATTTATGTTTGGAATATGAACTTTCTATGTTTGAAATAGAAGTTTTTATTGCGATTATGTTTTTTATTAAACATCGTGTTGATTTTGCAGTTTTTGAAGTTGGATTGGGTGGTGACTTGGATGCAACAAATATTATCTATCCAATGATTTGTGCCAATACCAATATCGGTTTAGACCATGTTGAATATTTAGGAAATACATATGAACAGATTGCACGTACAAAAGCTGGTATTGTTAAAGAAGGGATTCCCTATGTAACAGGTGAAAAGAAGAGTGAGTGTTTAAATGTTTTTCAGAATATATGTGACAAATTGCATAGCCCACTTATACAAACAAGACATATAGAAAATATTCAAGATCATGGTCATTATTTAACCTATGATTATCGTCATTATCATGTAAGATTAAATACATCGGCCATTTATCAATGCCAAAATAGTGCGTTAGCCATAGAAATATTGGAATATTTAAAAGAGTATGAATATTTAACCTATACTGATGAACAGCTCTTAAATGGCTTATTAGAAGCAACCTGGGCAGGGCGCTTTGAAACTGTATGTCAGCATCCGCTTATTATTATTGATGGAGCTCATAATAAGGAAGGTATAGAAGCTTTTTATCAGTCAGCTAAAA
This sequence comes from Clostridium sp. AUH-JLR23, assembly GCF_964238065.1. Taxonomy (NCBI): domain Bacteria; kingdom Bacillati; phylum Bacillota; class Clostridia; order Eubacteriales; family Clostridiaceae; genus Clostridium; species Clostridium sp. AUH-JLR23. The sequence goes on along the minus strand of NZ_CAXSKY010000011.1, from coordinate 36,167 downwards.
AATATTCGCATATAAAAATTATTTTTAGTGCTTTAAAAGATAAAGATACGCACGCTATGATGGAAATGTTGTTAAAACTAACAGATGATATTACTGTTTGTGAATTTGATTTTTATCGAGCACAAACCGTTGAAAAATTGGCAGAAAACTTTCCTGTTAAAATTGAAAAAGATTGGCATAAAGCCATTGATCAGGCATTTTTACATGAAGGTGTTGTTTTTGTAACGGGATCACTTTATTTTTTAGCACAGGTAAGGCCTTATATTTTAGAACATCAAAAAAATAAATAAAGAGTTGTGTTTTTGTAGAGAGTATGATATTATCGCATAGAAAAGAAAAAAGTAAGTCGGGAAAAATCTTTTCCTGACTTTTATTTTGAATGATTTGTATGACGTTTGCCTTGATTTTGTCGGATACAAGGCGAATGTAGATGAAAGAGAGGTTATATATGCAACAAGTCACTTTTTATGATTTAGGTTTATCAAAACAGGTTTTACAAGGTATTGAAATGATGGGGTATGTGCTCCCTTCTCCTATTCAGGAAAAAGCTATTCCTGTATTATTGGAAGGAAAGGATATTATTGGACAGGCTCAGACTGGAACTGGAAAGACTTTGGCTTTTGGAAGTGTTTTATTGTCTTGCATTAACAAAAAGGATGATGGAGTAAAAGCTTTAGTATTATCACCAACCCGTGAGCTTGCATTACAGATTGATGAAGAACTTCGACGTATTGGTAAGTATACGAGTTTATCTATTGTCAGTGTTTTTGGTGGAAGTGAAATAGAAAAACAGATTCGTTCTTTAAAAAAAGGTGCAGACATTGTTGTTGGAACACCTGGACGCGTTTTAGATTTAATGCGTCGTAAAGCATTAAAATTAGATTGTGTTGAATGGCTCGTTCTTGATGAAGCGGATGAAATGCTGAATATGGGATTTATTGATGATATTGAAACGATTTTACAAACCGTTCCTGAAGACAGACATACAGTTTTATTCTCAGCTACAATGCCAAGTGATATCAAGAAAATAGCAAGTTTTTATATGCATGAAGATTATCAGCATATTCAAATCAAAGCCAAAACAATGACAGCTTCTACAGTTTCTCAATATTATTTTGAAACGAAAGTCAATCGTCGTTTTGAAGTTCTATGCCGTATTTTAGATTCTCGAGAAATGGATAATGCGATTATATTCTGTAAAACAAAGCGTTCTGTTGATGAAGTTGTCGCAGCTATGCAACAAAAGCATTATAATGTTGAAGCTATGCATGGAGATTTATCACAAAACCAAAGAATGAATACGTTAAGAAGATTTAAAACTGGACAAATTCAATATTTGGTTGCGACAGATGTTGCAGCAAGAGGAATTGATGTGGACAATATTTCGCATGTGATTAATTATGAATTGCCTCAAGATGAAGAATTGTATATTCATCGTATTGGAAGAACTGGTCGTGCCAATAAAAAAGGTGAAGCCTATTCTATTGTGACATCACGTGAGAGAAATTTCTTAAAAGCTATTGAAAAACATACACATAGTCATATTGAAAAATTAGATATTCCGGCTATTGAAGATATCTTTGATCAAAAAGTTAAAGAATTATTGTTTGATGTACAGGAAATCATGCTTAAAGGAAATATGAAACCTTTTCAAAAGATTGTAAAAGATATTCCACAGCATATGAAAAACGATGTGATTGCAGCATTACTTGCTATGTGTTATTCTCAAAGAGTTGGATATGATTATCAAAGTCTTAATGAGATGAATAAAGAAGAACAGCGTATTTTTATGACAGTAGGTTCAATGGATAAAGTTAATGTCAAAGATATTATTGATTTTTTTGTACGCTATGCAGATATTCCAAAAAGAGAAATTGGAGATATTACAATCAAAAGAAAGTTTACTTTTGTTAATCTAAGTCCAGGGGCTGCTCAAAAGGTTCTTGACTATTGTTATAATCAAAAAATTAAAGGAAGACGTGTTCGTATAGAATTAGCACAGGACGAATAAAAAACACCGAATGGCTCAAATAAATTTAAAAGAGAGTGAATGAATTTTGAAAAAAGATTCATTCACTTTTTTTAAATTCCGTCATTTTTTTATTGAATGTAAGCACTCACATAGTGTATAATATGAAAAGTAGTAACAAAGGAGGAAGTTATATGAAAAAATATGTCTACTTATTTAGTGAAGGAAATAAAGACATGCGTAACTTACTTGGTGGTAAAGGGGCTAACTTAGCTGAAATGACAAATATTGGTTTGCCTGTACCTCAAGGATTTACTGTCACAACTGAAGCCTGCACTAGATATTATGAAGACGGGAAAGTGATTGCTAAAGAAATCGAAGACCAAGTTTATGAAAAACTTGCTGAATTAGAAAAAATTACAGGAAAAACAATGGGGAATGCACATAATCCATTACTTGTTTCTGTACGTTCTGGGGCAAGAGCTTCTATGCCTGGTATGATGGATACAGTTTTAAATTTAGGAATGAACGATGAAGTGGCTAAAGGATTTACTGAAGCGACTCAAAATCCTCGTTTTGTTTATGATAGCTATCGTCGTTTTATTCAAATGTTCGCTGATGTTGTTATGGGATTCCCAAAAAGCTCATTTGAACATATGTTTGATAAAGTTAAGGAAGAAAAAGGTGTTGAATTTGATACAGATTTAACAGCTGATGATTTAAAAGAAGTTGTAGAAATCTATAAAGAAGAATATAAAAAACATGCTGGTGTAGATTTCCCTCAAGATCCTAAAGTACAAATGATGGAAGCTATTAAAGCCGTGTTTAGATCATGGAATAATGATCGTGCAATTACTTATAGACGTTTAAATGATATCCCAGGAAGCTGGGGAACAGCTGTAAACGTTCAAGAAATGGTTTATGGTAACCGTGGTGAAACTTCTGGTACAGGTGTTGCCTTTACAAGAAACCCTGCTACTGGTGAAAAGAAATTATATGGTGAATACTTAATGAACGCTCAAGGTGAAGACGTTGTTGCTGGTATTCGTACACCTCAAACAATTGATACATTAAAAGAAGTTATGCCAGATTGTTATGATCAATTTGTAAAAATTAATAAAATCCTTGAAGATCATTACAAAGATATGCAAGATATGGAATTTACAATTGAAGATGGTAAATTATTCATGCTTCAAACACGTAATGGAAAAAGAACAGCTGCTGCTGCTTTAAAGATTGCTGTTGATCTTGTTAATGAAGGTATGATTACTAAGGAAGAAGCTTTATTAAAAGTTGAACCTAAACAATTAGATCAATTATTACATCCAAACTTTGATGATGTATCATTACGTTGTGCACAAGTTGTAGCTACTGGTTTAGCTGCTTCTCCAGGTGCCGCTACTGGTCGTATCTATTTTACTGCTGAAGATGTTATTGAAGCATCAAAGAATGGTGTTCAAGATATCTTATTAGTTCGTCTTGAAACTTCACCTGAAGATATTGAAGGTATGAATATTGCTCATGGTATCTTGACAATTCGTGGTGGTATGACATCACATGCTGCAGTTGTTGCCAGAGGTATGGGAACTTGCTGCGTTTGTGGATGTGGTTCATTAAAGATTGATGAAGAAAATAAAATTTTAACTACACCTGATGGTAAACAATATCATGAAGGTGATTATATGTCATTAGACGGAAGCACTGGTAATGTTTATGGTGAACAAATTAAAACTGTTGAACCAGAAATTAGTGGTGATTTCGAAACATTCATGGAATGGGCTGACGAAGTACGTAAATTACAAGTTCGTACAAATGCTGATACACCTAGAGATGCTTTACAGGCACGTAAATTTGGTGCAGAAGGTATTGGTCTTTGTAGAACAGAACATATGTTCTTTGAAGAAGAAAGAATTTTCAACTTCAGACGTATGATTACTGCTGAAACTGAAGAAGCAAGAAGAGAAGCACTTGAAAAAATCTTACCTTATCAAAGAAGTGACTTTAAAGAATTGTTTAAAGCTATGGAAATTTATCCAGTAACTATTCGTTTCTTGGATCCACCTTTACATGAATTCTTACCTCATACTGATGAAGAAATTCGTCCACTTGCTGAAAGCTTAGGTATGACTTTTGATGCTTTAAAAGCTCGTGTTGAATCATTAAAAGAATTCAACCCAATGATGGGTCATAGAGGATGCCGTTTGGCAGTGACTTATCCAGAAATTGCTGAAATGCAAACAAGAGCTGTTATTGAAGCAGCTATCGCAGTCAATAGAGAAGGACAAAATGTTGTTCCTGAAATCATGATTCCTCTTGTTGGAGATGTTCATGAATTAAAATATGTTAAGAAAGTTGTCTGTGATACAGCAGATAAGATTATTAAAGAAGCTGGTGTAGAATTACCATATAAAGTTGGTACTATGATTGAAATCCCAAGAGCTGCTTTAACTGCTGATAAAATTGCTGAAGAAGCTGAATTCTTTAGCTTTGGAACAAATGACTTAACTCAGATGACTTATGGATTCAGCCGTGATGATGCTGCTAAATTCTTAGGTGATTACTATGGTAAACAAATCTTTGAATCAGATCCATTTGCTAAAGTAGACCAAGAAGGTGTCGGAGAATTAATGAGAATTGCTATTGAAAAAGGTAAGAAAACTCGTCCTGATATCAAACTTGGAATCTGTGGTGAACATGGTGGAGAAGCAAGCACTGTTGAATTCTGCCATAAATTAGGATTAACATATGTTTCATGTTCTCCATTCCGTGTACCATTAGCACGTTTAGCTGCTGCACAAGCTGCTGTTAAAGAAAAAATGGGAATTGAATAATTGAAATACAAAGGGTATGATGCATTATCATACCTTTTTTTATCGACGGATTTATCCAACTATGATATAATAATGGCAAAGTGCAGGTGGTTTTATGAAAATACAGTTAAATTTAGATAGCTTGGCTGTTCTTTTATTTTGTGGAGATTTGGTTGTTGATAATACAGCCGCTCTTTCTCAAGATGAATGGTATAATGTAGAACGTAAATTGAAAAGTTCTACTAAAAAAACGCCATCTAAATTATTTGGTATGAATAAAGATACATTGATAGATATTTTAGGTATTGAAGAATATATTGCTTATAAGATGATTGCAAGATTATCAACAATTAATGAATTGTTATTTGCTTTGTCTAATCTTGAAAATGAGGGCATTTCCATTACTACAAAATACGAAGATAATTATCCTACTGTTTTAACGACAACTCTAAAAAAACGAGCACCTTTGTATTTATATTATGTTGGTGATATGTCTTTGACTCAAAATCATATGGTATCTGTTGTAGGACCACAGGAACTTGAAAAGAGGTTAAATACTTATACAAAAAATATTGTCACAAAAGTTTATGATGAGCAAAAAGTATTGGTTGCTAATGGAACAAAGGGAACAGATGCATATGCATTGAAAACATTTTTAAATTTAGGTGGAAATGCAATCTGTTTTGTGAGTGATCATATGTTTGATAAAAAGAAAACTTATTCTCGATATATCAAAGATGGACGTATGTTACTCATGAGTGCGGTTGATCCATTTGCATATTTCAATGTAACAAATGCTTTAGATCGAAATATTTACGTTTGTGGTTTAAGTGATATACAAATTATTACAGCTACACATATTAATAGTGGTGCAGTATGGTTTACGACGATTCAAAATTTTCATTATCATTGGACTAAACAAATGGTTCTTGATGATAATCGTTATGGTGGTAATATTCGTTTGTTGGAAATGGGAGCTATTAAAATGAGTTATGATGATGTTTTGTCATTGTTAACACTTGATCAGATTATTGAAAAAAATGAAGTTGTTAAGGAGGAGGAAGAAGTTCTTGTAGATCAAATGTCTATCTATGAGTTCTTGGATGAATAATATGTTAAATAGGTTGATATGGCAATTTAAGAAAGCTCCAATTACAGTTTCTCTGATTGGTATATGTATTATTGTTTATATTTTAAGTTTTTTTCTGTTTGGTGAAGAAATGACAGCTTATGAGGGCCTATTTTTTGGTGGTTATAATCCTGTATATGTAGTGGTAACGCATGAATATTATCGTCTTTTTACAGCTAATTTCATTCATTTTGGTTTTCTTCATTTAACTGTTAACTGTTATTCTCTTTATGGTTTGGGGATGTTTATTGAAAAATCACTGGATTTTAAAAAATATCTTATTTTAATTATTGTCACTGCTTTTATGACAACTGGACTGCCTTATATTTTTTATCTGTTGACTGGATATGGGGCTAATGTTGTAAGTGGTGGAATTAGTGGTGTTATTTTTGGATTGATTGGAGCTTTAGGAGCTTTAGCTTTACATTATCACTATATTTATATGGATATTTTCAAACAATTAGCACCTAATGTTATTTTGATGTTGGTTATTTCATTTGTTATTCCATCTATTTCATTATCAGGACATTTAGCTGGTTTAGTGAGTGGATTTATTTGTACATATATTTTATTGATGTTTAAACATCAAAAACATGTTATTCATTAATTGGAGGTAAGTTATGTCATTTCAGGATAAATACAATGAATATAAAGAAAGACAAGAAGCAAAGAAATATTTTCGTTCTAATAATGATCAGTTTTTAAATTCTGGACAATGGAGTAAAGTTATTGGTTTAGGATTATTGACTGCCATTGCGAGTGGTGTAGTACTAGGAATTGTGATTCACTCTTTACATATTACTTCATCATTATTTTATATTATATGTGCTTTGGTTGTTGCTGGAACAGTGACTAAAATATCACAAATTCATTCATCACAAATGGCTATTTTAAGTGTGATTTTAACTGTTATCTGTTATGTCGTGGGAGAAATGACTATGATCTATCTTCCTTTACATGAAGCAGGTATGGGTATGCAATTTATATCATTGTTAGATATTTTCACTTTAAGTGTTCGTTCACTGTTTGTAGGAGATTTGTTTACAACAGTTGTTGCACTTATTGGATTATTTATTGCTTATGCTTCAGCAAAGTAAAAACCCGAATTTTTCGGGTTTTTAACATTTTGAAGGAAAATCAGGTTGATAATATTTTTGAACATATTCTTCATAAAGTTCTCTAAATCTTTCATAATGAACAATTTCACGTTGTCGTAAGAAAGATAATGGGGCAAGTAAATCAGGATCACGTGTTTGGTTCATCAAGTTTTCATAAACGGCTCTGGCTTTTTGTTCAGCGGCACAATCTTCCGCTAAATCAGCAACAGGATCACCAGTTGATGAAAAGACCATAGCATTAAATGGAACACCATTGGCATCATTAGGGAATAAAGCACAGCCATGCTCAGTATAATAACTTTGTAAACCAGCAGCTTTAATTTCTTCCATTGTTGCTCCCTGTGTTAATTGATAAACCATTGTTGATACCATTTCCATATGTCCAAGTTCTTCAGTACCGATATCGGTTAATAAAGCTTTTCCTTTTTCATCAGGCATTGTATAACGTTGTGTAATATAACGTGTTGAAGCAGCAAGTTCACCATTAGGTCCACCAAATTGTGTAATGATGAATTTGGCCATAGATAAATCTTTATTTTTAATGGAAATAGGATATTGTAATTTCTTACTATAAATCCACATTTTTAAACCTCCTTAATCTTTTTGATATTCCCAAGGCCAAGGACCTTGTATCCATTCAAATGGGATTTTATTTTGAGTGTTTTGTACTTCTAAAGGACCATATCTCTTTTCAAATACATCTTGGCTTTGTTTTGCCTTTTGAATATATTGTTCATATAATTGAATCATTTTTTCATCATGAGGATGCATATCTAAATAGAGATTGATTTCATGTGCTACAAAATAATACATCTGAACTTCTAGTAACGCTTGTTGACGTGCATTTTCAGGTTGTAGACAATAATTAGAAAATCCCTGATAAGACATATAGAGATCTTTAAATAAATTACCTAATGAAATAGCTTCCTGTGGATCAAAAAGAACAGGTTGACATTGTCTTGTTTGATTTGACATATAAAATGGTGAAAAACAGTTTTTATCTTCTTGAAAAATATTCATATAAACCTCCTTCCATCATAACATATGATTTGATTTATGAAACGATAAGGACACATGTTTATTTTCAGTTCATATTTTGTTTTTATAATAAAATAGAAAGGTGGCTGGTTTTATGAAAGTTCAAGTTGTTTATACAACGCATTGCAAAGATGCAAAACTTTTAGCAGAAGACATGGCAAGATATGCACGAACTTATGCCAAACCAATAACAGATTTTTCTTTTCAGGAAGACATTGATCTTCTGGTTATTGGATTTGAAGAATATCCATGTTTAAAAGATAAAGAATTAGAAAATTTTATATGTCAGCTATCTCGTCAACATATTCGTAATCTGGCATTATTTAACTTATTTTGTTTTAAAAGCAAAGAAATGGAAAAAATCATTCAATTATGTTTAAAACAAGACTTACCATTAATGAGAGAAACATATTCTTGTAAGAAGTCATTTAAAACAAAACATCATTTAGATGATGATATCATCTCTGGTGGTCGTGTATATATTGAAGATATGGTAAATATTTGTAATCATTATTATTGAGCTATCTATGGAATAGCTTTTTTTTGTATTTTATTTGTGATACAATATCTTTCATAAAAGGGGGAATATGAATGTCAAAGAAATATCAATTTGAAACATTGCAGATACATGCAGGACAAAAACCTGATCCTGTAACAAAAGCAACAGGTGTACCACTTTATTTATCTAATGCTTTTACATTTGATAGTGCTGATCAGGCAAAAAATATTTTTGCCTTAGAAGAAGGTGGCTATTTTTATTCACGTTTATCTAATCCAACTGTTGATGTTCTACAACAAAGAATGGCTGCTTTAGATGGTGGGGTAGGAGCGGTAGCTTTTGCCTCTGGCACAGCAGCTATCATGGGATTGATTATGACTGTTTGTCAAAGTGGTGATGAAATTATTGCTGCAAATAATTTATATGGTGGAACAATTGGTTCATTATCAGGAACAATGCAGGGAATGGGATTTACTTCTCATTTTGTTAATCCACGTGATTTGGATACTATGGAGAACTTAATTAATGAGAAAACAAAAATGATATTTGTTGAATCAGTGGGTAATCCTAATGGTGATATGTTGGATTTTGATGCGATTAGTGAAATTTGCCATCGTCATGGTTTATTATTTGTCGTAGATAATACAACTCCAACGCCTTATTTATTTAGACCTATTGAACATGGTGCTGATTTGGTTGTTTATTCTACGACAAAATATATTGCTGGACATGGAAATGTTATGGGAGGAATCATTGTGGATAGTGGCCGTTTTGATTGGCATAATGAAAGATACCCATTGATGACAACACCTGATAAAGCTTACCATGATATTGTTTATGCAGATTTAGGACAAGAGGCTTTTTGTACAAAAGCTGTTGCGAAAACATTGCGAGATTTAGGTGGATGTATGTCGCCATTTAATGCGTATATGACTTTACTTGGATTAGAAACATTATCTTTACGTATGGATAAACATGTTGAAAATTCAAGAAAGATTGCTGAGTTTTTACAAAATCATGAAAAAGTGGAATGGGTAAGCTATGCTGAGTTAAAAGGCCATTCATCATATGATTTATGTCAGAAATATTTTCCAAAAGGTTTTGGAGGATTGTTTACTTTTGGAGTAAAGGGTGGTTTAGAAGCTGGAAAATCAGTTATTAATCATATTCAACTTTTTACTCATGTTACAAATTTTGCTGATTCTAGAAGTCTACTCACACATCCTGCATCAACAACACATGCTCAAATGAGTGAAGAAGAAAGATTAGCTGGAGGAGTGCAACAAGGAACAATTCGTATTTCTGTAGGATTAGAGAATGTTGATGATCTGATTGCTGATTTAAATCAAGCATTTGATCAAATTTAATAAATAAAAAAGCCTTATGAAATAAATTCCATAGGGCTTCTTTATTCAACAATCATAGCATTAGGCAAAGGTGCCTTAGGATTGTTTTTATTGAAATGATCATAGAAAAGAACACCGTCAAAATGATCGAGTTCATGTTGTAAACAAATAGATAAAAATCCTCTTGCAACAATAGTGACATCTTGATGTGTTAAAACATCATATCCTTTGACAGTTACTTTTGCATGTCTAGGGACATATCCATCTTTTTCCTCATTGACACTTAAACATCCTTCACCATCTTTTAAATAAGATTGTTTTTCTGTATAAGAAACAATTTTAGGATTAACAAGAGCATAGTCATCGGCTTTTTTTATATTTCCATCCTGATCGTATGTCAAAACATGAATAGCACACATTCTTTTTAAAATACCTAATTGTACTGCTGCGATTCCAACGGCAGGACGTAATTGATATTTTTCAGAAAGCTCTTCATCTTGTGAATTCACAAGAAATTCATGCATATCTAATAATAATTGTTCGTCTTCCTGGCTAAGAGGCATCTCTACAGGTTGAGAAATTTCACGAATCAAAGGATGATGATCATCAATAATATCTTTCATTAAAATCATGTTGTTAATCACCTCGCCATGTATTGTATCATAAACAAAAAAAATATGCTAGAAATCTAGCATATTTTTTGGATTAACAAATTTTTGTGCAACCACAGATAATAAGCAATAAGAAGACAACTAAGACAATAGCAAACCAAGTGCATCCATTATTGCAGCTAAATCCACCACAACTTGTTGTCATGACTGGAAAACTGTTGCAGCCACCACATCCAAATGGATTAAATCCAAATGTTGGCATGAAGCTATTGCATCCACATCCTCCGTAATTATAACAAGAGTTCATTGAAATCCCTCCTTTCACTTTAAACTATTCTTTATTTACAAATTTGCTAGTGTTTCTACCCAATTCCTGTTTTATTTTTAATTCATATCATGTATAATATGAAAAAGATAGGAAGTGAAGAAAATGTACGATTATCCGTTGAGTCCATTTTGGGATACCCAAGATATTATTGATGTAATGTCTTTATATAATGCTGTTGAAAAAGCTTATGAAGAAGGTATTTCAAAAGATGAATTTATGACATGTTATCGTCGATATATAAAAGTTGTTGATTCAAAAAGTGAACAAAAACAAATTGATGCTGCTTTTGAAAAGGTTTCACATTATTCAATATATAAAGTTTTTCAAAAAGCTAAAGACAATGATTGGATTGACATGCGATGATAAATTTATTGAAAAGAATTTTTAAAAGACGTGGAGTTGATAAGACAGTTTATTTTTGTGTAGTTATTTTAACCATATATGGTATTGTGATGATTGGAAGTGCTTCAGTTGGTCAATCAGCGAAGATGGGACCTATGTATGCTTCGATGAATATGATTAAACAAGCTATTTTTGTGTTGGGTGGTTTTGCAGCAATGATTTTTTTGACACGTTGTTTTAAAAAGAGCTGGGTGAATGCCAATTCAACATGGATCTTTTATGCTATTGGTTTAGTTTTAATGTTAGCTTGTTTATTTTTTGAAGATGGAAAAGGTTCACATGCCTGGATTCGTATTGGCTCATTTACTATACAGCCTGCTGAGTTTATGAAAGTTATTATGATTCTTTTTCTGTCTTTCCATTTTGGAGAAATCGAAGAATATTGTCAGATTCCTCGAAATATCACAAGACAAAAAAAGGAAGAGCTTCAAAAAAGAAAATTATGGTATTGTATACTTAGACCTATTTTAGCTATTTTTATTGCCTTTTTTGTTGGTGTCTTTTTACAAAAGGATATGGGAAGCTCTTTAATTATGGCGTTTATCTGTATGATGTTGTTTTTTATTACACCACGTCCATACTATACCAAATATAAAAAACTTGCTTTGATTTTACTGGTTATTGGTTTTATTCTTATATTGTTAAGTGCAACTTTCATATTAAAACCATATCAGTTAGGTCGTATTTATACCTGGTTAAATCCTTTGGGTGATATTGAAGGTGATGGCTGGCAATTAACGAATGCATTGATTGCTTTCGCGACAGGTGGTTTATTTGGAAAAGGGTTTGGCTCATCAACTCAAAAGTATGGCTATATACCTGAATCACATAATGACTTTATTGTGGCCATTATTTATGAGGAATTAGGTTTGGTTGGTTTCATGCTGTTTTTAATTCCTTATGTGATTATTATATATAAGATGTTTCATTATGCATTAAGAATTAAGGATACAAAAAGTAAATTAATTCTTTATGGAGTAGGATTATATTTCTTTACTCATTTATTAGTGAATGTTGGAGGAGTTTCTGGCTTTATTCCTATGACAGGAGTTCCATTGTTATTGATTTCTTCAGGGGGTTCTTCAACTTTGGCAGCTATGATGGGATTAGGAATTGCTCAATCTATCATTGCAAAATATAACCGTGATCTTTTAAAAGAACAAATGGAATAAAATTGCATATGTTATTAATGGTGAGAATATGCAAATTGATGATTTTAAAGCTTTTGTGAAAACAATACCAGCTATTCGCGAAGAAGTTGTAAAAGGACGTTATACCTGGCAGCAACTTTATGAATTTTATGTTTTATATGGTGAAGATGACAAAATGTGGGAACCTTATAAACATAATAGGACAGACTTGACTGGGTTGTTAGATATTTTAAAAAATGTTGATTTAGATGCTCTTTCAAAAAGTTTTGAGGGGTTGCAAAAAATCTTAGATCTTGTTGGCACTTTTGTTGTTAAAGAACAACCAAAGTCTCAAAATAGGCAGTGGTACGATGATTAATGAGGAGTTGCGTCAATATTTAAGAATGCACCCAAAATGGTATTTGATTTTATCACGCTATCCTCAAGAGTTTCCAACACTTTTACGACAATATAAAGTAGAAAATAAAATGACTTTTGCTGACCGTATTGAAAGAGTAGGAACTTTATTACAGATGTTAGATATGTTATTGTAGGTGAAAAATATGTATGAAATGATTGATGAACTAATGGATGCTATTTTTAAAACAGAAGAATTTGAAAAATATAATCAGGCACAATGTCATTTGTATCATGATCATACTGTTGCATTATTATCGAGGTATCAAAGTTTGAAGGAAGATTATTTAAAAATAAAAGACTATCCTGGAGATATTGGGCAACAGTCATTAAAAAAAGAGTTACAGCAAGTTCAATATGAGATGAGTCAAAATTCTTTTATTCAAAATTATTATCAGGCTTATGATCAATTGAATGACTTGTTAGAAGAAGTCACATGTATTGTTTTTAAGAATATAAGTGATGATTTACAAATAGAACGTTTTCAGTTGTGAGGTATAATTCATGAGAGTCATTGCAGGAAAATTAAAGAGTCGTCAACTTAAAAGTGTTGATTCTAAATTAACACGACCTACAACAGATAAAAACAAAGAAAATTTATTCAATATGATAGGTCCTTATTTTCAAGGTGGTACATGTTTAGATTTGTTCGCTGGTAGTGGTGGACTTGGAATTGAGGCTATTAGTCGTGGTATGGATCAATTGTATAGTGTTGATAAACAATATCGTGCTTTTTTAACAGTGAAAGACAATGTAAAAGCATTAAAGATTGAAGATGTTGTTCATATTTATAAGATGGATTATTGGAAAGCTTTATTAAAGTTTGCTCAGGAGAATATTTGCTTTGATTTGGTTTTACTTGATCCACCTTATAGTATGAAAGTTCATCAGAAAATATTAGATTTTCTGGTTGAAAATCATATGTTGAATGATGATTGTATTATTGTTATAGAAGATTTAAAAGAAGAAGCCATTGATGTTAAAGAACCATTTATATTAAAGAAACAACAAATTTATGGGATTACATCATTACAAATATTAATATATAAGGAGAATAAATCATGAATGCAGTATATGCTGGAACATTTGATCCGGTTACATGTGGTCATTTGGATATTATTGAACGTGCAAGTAAGATGTATGATGTTTTGTATGTCACTATATTTGTCAATCCGCAAAAAACAACATTGTTTTCTCTTGAAGAACGTTTGGCGCTTTTAAAAGAGGTGACAAAAACTTATACTAATGTTCGTGTGGATTTTAGTGATGATTTAGCAGTATCTTATGCTAAAAAAATGAATGCACCCATACTGGTACGAGGTTTACGTGCAACGATGGATTTTGAATATGAATTACAGTTGGCCTTTTCAAATCAATATTTAGATGATAGTGTGGATATGATTTTTTTAATGACGAGGCCTAATCATTCTTATATTTCTTCTTCATCAGTCAAAGAAATTGCTTCACACCATCGTTGTGTAACAGGCTTGGTACCACCGATTGTGGAAAAAGCATTACATGAAAAATTTGGGTAATATAAATAAGGGAGGATCTATGAAAAGAATTGTTGATTTAAATGAATTGTCTTTAGAACAGATTCAAAATATTATTGATGAGGCTATTGCTTTTAAAAATGGTAAAGTGATTGATTATCACCAAAAGAAAGTTGTTGCCAATCTTTTTTTTGAGCCATCAACAAGAACTCATTATAGTTTTGATATGGCTGCTGGTAATTTAGGCTGCCGTACTCAAAATTTTGAGGCTAGTAATTCAAGTTTAAAGAAAGGTGAAACTTTGTATGATACTTGTAAATTATTTGAAAGTATCGGTTGTGATGCTTTAGTTATTCGTCATCCTGAAGAAGATTATTTTAAACAGCTAGAAAAGCTTAATGTTCCTATTTTAAATGCTGGTGATGGTAAAGGAAATCATCCTTCACAATCTTTACTTGATTTAATGACTATTAAAGAAGAATTTGGACATTTTGAAGGATTAAATGTTGTTATTGTGGGTGATATTTTACATTCACGTGTCGCTCATTCTAATTATCATGTTATGCAAAGACTTGGTATGAATGTATATACTTCTGGACCATTGGAATATAAACAGGAAGGCTACAACTATGTTGATTTTGATGATGTTATTGAAGACATGGACATTGTTATGCTTTTAAGAGTTCAACATGAACGTCATGTTGGAGATGAAAATTTTTCTAAAGAAAAATATCATCAGATTTATGGATTATCTTTAGAAAGATATCAACGTTTAAAGGAAACAGCTATTATTATGCATCCTGCTCCTATTAATCGTGATGTAGAAATTAAGGACGAATTGGTAGAAAGTGAGAAGAGTCGTATTTTTACACAAATGCAAAATGGTGTTTTTGTAAGAATGGCAATGCTTCATAAGGTATTAGAAAATGAATAATTACTTATTAAAAAACGCTTATTTATATAATCAGGGTATTTTTCAAAAAACAGATATTTTAGT
The DNA here is from genome assembly GCF_964238065.1 of Clostridium sp. AUH-JLR23. Lineage (NCBI taxonomy): Bacteria > Bacillati > Bacillota > Clostridia > Eubacteriales > Clostridiaceae > Clostridium > Clostridium sp. AUH-JLR23. The sequence continues at coordinate 20,880 of NZ_CAXSKY010000011.1, read as the reverse complement.
CAAAGATGGTTATATTGAAGAGATATCTTCAAATATCGAAAACGGTGATATGCCTGTCATTGATTTACAAGGTAAGTTGGTTTCACATAATTTTATAGATATACATACACATTTAAGAGAACCAGGATTTGAACATAAAGAAACAATTCATACAGGAAGTTTAAGTGCATTGTATGGTGGATATGGTACAATTGTAGCTATGGCGAACACAAATCCATGTATGGATGATATTGAAACAGTTTTAGATTTCAAACATAGGGTTGAACAAGATGGTTGTGTTAACATCTATACATATAGTGCAATCACTCAAAATCTTCAAGGTCAGAAATTAGTAGATATGGCACGTCTTATTGATGAAGAAATAGTCGTAGGTTTTTCTGATGATGGTAAAGGTGTTCAAAGTGATGAGATGATGGAATTGGCTATGCAGTTGGCAAGTAATTTAGATTCTATTATTGTTGCTCATTGTGAAGATGAAAGTGAACTGCATGGTGGTTGTATACATGAAGGACGTTATGCTAAAGAACATCATTTAATAGGTATTAATAGTGCTTCAGAGTATAAGCAGGTAGCAAGAGATTTAGAGATAGTTAGGCAATATCACAATCGTTATCATGTTTGTCATATTTCTACAAAAGAAACTGTAGCTTTATTAAATGAAGCTCAAAAAGAAGGTTTATCTGTATCAGGTGAAGCTTCACCACATCATTTAATTTTAACAGAAGACAATATTCAAGATTGTCATCCTAATTTTAAGATGAATCCACCACTTAGAAGTCAAGAAGATCATCAGGCACTTATTCAAGGACTCAATGATCGTACAATCACAGTTATTGCTACTGATCATGCGCCACACGCTAGAGATGAAAAGAATACATCTATTCAAAATGCACCGTTTGGTATTATAGGTTTACAACATGCATTTCCATTATTATATACTTATTTAGTTAAGAAAAATCTGGTTTCTTTAGAAACAATTCTAGATGCTTTAACAGTTGGACCAGCTCAAGTTTTACATTTTGACTGTCAAGTTCAAACTGGTTCTTTAGCTAATTTATGTATTTTTGACCTTGATCAATCTTTTACGATTGAAGAAAAGGACTTGAAATCAAAATCAGCCAACACACCATTTTTAGGAACAACATGTTATGGTCGTATTTTTGCTAATATTATGAATGGTGAATTTATAAATTTGGAGGAAAAATAAATGGAAAACTATCAGGGAATAATGACAATTGTTTCTAAAAAAGAACTTGTCAAAGATGTATATGAAATGGTTTTAGAAGGTGAAGCTGCAAAGTTCATTCAAACACCAGGACAATTTATTAATGTCAAAATTAATGACTCATTACAGCCTTATTTAAGAAGACCTATGAGTATTTGTGATTATGATGAAAATCATATCACTATTATTTTTAAAGTTGTTGGAGAAGGAACACAGATTCTTTCACAGAAAAATATTGGTGATACTTTAGACTGTTTAACAGGACTTGGAAATGGCTTTTTAGATTTTCAGGCTCAAAAGGCAGTTGTGATTGGTGGGGGATTAGGTGTGCCACCGATGTATAATTTAGCAAAAACTTTAAAAAATCATGGTGTTGAAGTTCAGGCTGTACTTGGATTTAATAGTCAAAATGATATTTTCTATCAAAAGGAATTTATGGACATTTGTCCTACATATATAGCAACTATGGATGGAAGTGTTGGTGTTAAAGGGACTGTTATTGATGCTTTAAAAGAAAATCATATTGAATTTGATAAATATTATGCTTGTGGTCCTGAAAAAATGCTTGATGCTTTGGTTTTAACATATCCTGAAAATGGTTATCTTTCATTTGAAGCGCGTATGGGATGTGGTTTTGGTGCTTGTATGGGATGTTCATGTAAAGTCAAGACAAAACCATATAAACGTATTTGTGTTGAAGGACCAGTGTTAATGTCAAGTGAGGTGATTGTCAATGGCTAATTTAAGAGTTGAATTACCTGGATTAAATATGAAAAATCCAGTTATTCCAGCAAGTGGAACATTTGGTTTTGGGTATGAGTTTACAAAATTTTATGATATCAACTGTTTAGGTTCGATGATGTTAAAGGGAACAACTTTAGAACCACGTTATGGAAATCCTTTACCAAGAATCGCAGAGGGACCAAGTGGAATGTTAAATGCTATTGGTTTACAAAATCCAGGGGTGGATGCAGTGATACATGAAGAATTAGAAAAATTACGTCCATTATACAATGATAAAGTTATTGCTAATATTGGGGGTAGTGCTATTGATGATTATGTTGAAACTGCTAAACGTCTATCTAAACATGATATGGTAGGGGCATTAGAACTTAATATTTCTTGTCCTAACGTACATGCGGGAGGAATTCAATTTGGAACTCATCCGGACATGGCTGCCGCAGTGACAAAGGCTGTAAAAGCAGTGAGTCAAAAACCTGTTTATGTAAAACTTTCTCCAAATGTCACTGATATAGTTGCTATGGCAAAAGCAGTTGAAGCAGCTGGAGCAGATGGAATTACAATGATTAATACAATGATAGGAATGCGTTTTGATATCAAAACAGGAAGACCAATTATTGCAAATAAAACAGGTGGATATAGTGGACCAGCTATTTTTCCAGTAGCTTTACGTATGGTTTATCAAGTGACTCAGGCAGTGTCTATTCCTGTTATTGGAATGGGTGGGATTGCCACTGGTAAGGATGCTATTGAAATGATGATAGCAGGAGCTAGTGCAGTGGCTGTAGGTTGTCAAAACCTTGTTGATCCTTATGCTTGTCCTAAAATCATTCAGGAAATGAATGATATTTTGGATGACATGGGTATTGAAGATATTCATGAGATTATTGGAAAATCACATCAATATAAATAATGATTGAAATATATGAAAATGGACATACTAGAAATGGTGAATAGTATGTCCATTTATTTTCAACTTTTTTTAGCAAGCTTTTTTTGGGGAAGTAATGTTATTGTTATGAAATTATTGCTGAATCAGCTTCCTTTTTTATTTTTAGCATTTTTAAGAGTCTTATTATCTTTTTTATTTTTAGGTTTATATATTTGTTTTACTCATATTCCTTTACATTGTCCAAATAAGAAGAAATTAATCATTATTGCACTTCTATCTATATATTTAAACTTCTATTTTACTTTCTTGGGTATGAATCAAGTAAAAGGGGTAGATAATGCATTTATGAATGCTTTATCTCCAACAGTAACTTTCTTATTATCATTTCTTTTTTTAAGAAATCATTATACATTTAAAGAATGGATAGCTATGTTTTTATCATTGTTTGCTTTTTTACTATCTATTCATTTTCAGATTTTTTCAATACAGATTGGATTCTTTTATCTTCTGCTTGGTATGATTCTCTATATTTCTGGTAATATTCTTATTCAAAAATGGAATATTTCTCATAGTATAAGTTTTACTTTTTTTGAATTATTATTTGGCTCTCTTTTTTTACTTGGACATTGTTTGTTAGATGGACAATTGAGATTTTATCAGTTAAGTTCGTTAAATATATGGGACTGGATTTTATTTTTGGTTATTTCTGGTCTAGGGTTTGCTTTTATACAAATCACTTATATGAAAGCTATTCAACAAATCGGTGCTGTTCAAACAAGTTTCTTTTTAAGTTTAAATCCTGTGTTTACTTATATAGAATCCTTAATATTTTTAAATGAAAGTTTTGATTTGATGCATTTTATCAGTTTTTTATTATTAATGCTTTCTTTGATTATGATACAAAAAAAGAAAACTTCATGAGTTTTCTTCGTAATACTGTATGAGAGCCTGTGTTCCTAGATTGTCTTCTTGAAGACTTTGATACATTTGTAAGACAGTATTTAAGACAGGAAGTTCTTGATGATCCATTTCCTCTTTAGCAATTTTTAAATCTTTGATAAAATGCTTGATATAAAACCCTGGCTGAAACTGTTCATCAATCATCGCTTGTCCATTATGTTCTAACTGCCAGCTGGCAGCGGCACCTTTGGTGATACATTGCATCAATATATCCATATCTAATTGATGTTCTTTGGCATAGTGAATGGCTTCACTGACACCTGCAATGGTTCCAGCAATCACTATCTGATTAGCCATTTTGGTATGTTGTCCCATACCGCTTGTTCCTACATATAGACTTGTACCTAGGATATCTAATATTTTTTGAACTTTTTGAAAAGTTGTATAGTCTCCACCAACCATAATAGAGAGTGTTGCATTTTTGGCTCCTAAATCTCCTCCAGATACGGGAGCATCTAAACTTTCTAACTGATGTGCTTTGGCATCGTTATAAATTGCTTTTGCAAGTTTTGGCGATGATGTTGTCAAATCTATAAGAATAGCTCCTGGCTTTGCATTGTTTATGATTCCTTTTGGACCATAATAAATATCTTTAACATCATGAGGGTAGCCTACCATTGTCATAATTATGTCTTGATTTTGTATACATTCATAAACACTGTCTTTCCAGGTAATACCAAGATCTATTAAATCTTGTACCTTGCTTTTAGTACGTGTATAGATTGTTACATCATATCCAGCGCTAGTAAGATGTTGAACCATAGGTTTACCCATAACGCCAACACCAATAAATGCTATTTTATTCATGAAATATCCTCCTTTGAAATATTTTATAAATTCTTTTCATGAAAATCAATAAATAACTTGACTTTTCCTATGCTTTCTTTATAATTACAAATGCGGCTATATCTAGGATATAAGAGTCCTCGACCTATTTCTTGGACATAGCTAAGTCAAATAAAAGGAGGAATAAATAATGTTAACTAAAGAAGAAAAAACTGCTATTATGAAAGAATACGCAACTAAAGAAGGAGATACAGGTTCTCCAGAAGTACAAATCGCTGTATTAACTGCTGATATCAACAAATTAAATGAACACTTTAAAGTTCATAAAAAAGATTATCATTCAAACAGAGGTCTTTTAAAGAAAATCGGTAGAAGAAGAGATTTATTAAAATATTTAAAAAATAAAGATCTTGATAGATACACAGCATTAGTTGACAAATTAGGATTAAGAAGATAAGGATATTCGAAATGAATATCTTTTCTTTTTGTAAATAAAAATAACAGAAATATCATTTTCAATCATAAATTTTGTTAATCATGTAATCAAATGTTGAGCGTCTATGTTTTTTTGAAATCAATCATTTTATAATAAGTTCGTCAAATGAAGGAGGACGACAATATGAGTAAGGAAGATATTATTCAAGAAGCAAAAGACGCTTATCAAAAGGTATTTAAAGATCAGGAAAAAAGAAATAGTCAGGATGAAGAAAATGAAGTTATTTTCAATCAGACTGAATTAAAAAAAGAAATTCAGGAAATGAAAGAAAAAGAAGAACAAAAACATAAAACTTTAGAAGCTTTACGTCATTGTATTCATGAAAAAGCTGAGGAATCTTATGAAAAGACATTTCATGAAAATACAAATAAACATATTCCATCTCATCAGAAGATGGAAACACAAGAAATGTATGGACAACTTCAAAGTGAAAAAGAACGTCTGACGAAAATGGTTAAAGAAATGAAGGATAAGGAATTATCAAAGCATAAATAGTGAAAAGATGACTTCGGTCATCTTTTTTTTATGGATATCTGTGTAAAATATGATAAAGAAATGATTTGTTATTACTGTAAAATATGCTATAATGACAAAGATAATGAATGAGGTGAAAAATATAATATGTCAAAACATGTAATGAGTTTAGAGTTTTATGGGAAAACAATAACTGTTGAAACAGGTGAACTTGCTAAGCAGGCTAATGGTTCCGTTTTAGTAAGATATGATGATACAGTGATTTTATCTACTGCAGTGGCTGGAAAAGAGCCTAAAGACGTAGACTTTTTTCCATTAACAGTAACATATGAAGAAAAATTATATTCAGTTGGGAAAATCCCAGGAGGATTTTTAAAGAGAGAAGGGCGTCCTAGTGAACATGGAACATTAACGGCACGTATGATTGATCGTCCTATTCGTCCATTATTTGCTGATGGATTTAGAAATGAAGTTCAAGTTGTGAATACTGTTTTATCAGTGGATCAGAATGCGTCACCAGAAATGGCAGCGATGCTTGGAGCATCACTAGCTTTATGTTTATCTGATATTCCATTCAATGGACCAATTGCAGGTGTGAATGTTGGTTTGATTGATGGACAGTTTACAATCAATGCTGGTCCTGAAGAGATGGAAAGAAGTTTAATTAATCTAGAAGTTGCTGGGACTAAAGAAGCTATTAACATGGTTGAAGCTGATGCTAAAGAAGTTGATGAAGAAACAATGTTAAATGCATTATTATTTGGTCATGAGGCTATTAAGCAGTTAATTGCTTTTGAAGAAGAAATTGTGGCTTTATATGGTAAGGAAAAAATTGAAATTCCTTTGTTTGAATTAGATGAAAATATTGTAAAAGAAGTAGAATCTTTAGCTAAAGAGAGAATGATTCAGGCAGTTTCTATTCCTGGTAAATTAGAAAGATATGGAGCTATTGATGAAATCAATGATGAAGTTGTTGCTTTATTTGAAGCTAGAGAATATGCTGATTCAAAAGAACAGGAAGCTGTTATTAAACAGGTTAAAATCGTTTTACATGATTTAGAAAAAGATGAAGTAAGAAGATTAATCACAGAAGATAAGATTCGACCTGATGGACGTAAAATTGATGAAGTTCGTCCATTGGATGCACAAGTTGATTTACTTCCTAGAGTACATGGTTCTGCTTTGTTTACACGTGGTGAAACACAAGTGCTTTCTGTATGTACATTAGGTGCTTTAGGAGAACATCAAAAAATTGATGGTTTAGGTTTAGAAGATCAAAAACGTTTTATGCATCACTATAATTTCCCACCATATTCTGTTGGTGAAACAGGTAGAATGGGTGCGCCTGGTCGTCGTGAAATTGGACACGGTGCTTTAGGTGAAAGAGCCTTAGCTCAGGTTATTCCAAGCGAAGAAGAATTCCCATATACAATTCGTGTTGTTTCTGAAGTTTTAGAATCTAATGGTTCTTCATCACAAGCTTCTATTTGTGCATCATCTATGGCATTAATGGCTGCTGGTGTTCCAATTAGTAATCCGGTTAGTGGTGTTGCAATGGGACTTGTGAAAAAAGGCGATGATTATACAATCTTAACAGATATTCAGGGAATGGAAGATCATTTAGGAGATATGGATTTTAAAGTCGCTGGAACAAAAAATGGTATCTGTGCTTTACAGATGGATATCAAGATTGATGGAATCACAAAAGAAATCTTACAAGAAGCCTTAGCGCAAGCGAAAGTAGGACGTCAGCAGATTATGGAATGTATGATGAATGCTATTAGTGAACCAAGAGATCATTTGAGTCCATATGCACCAAAAGTCTATATGATGAAAATTGAACCAGATCAAATTAAAGATGTTATTGGAACTGGTGGTAAAACAATTAATGAAATTATTGAAAAATCTAATGATGTTAAAATTGATATCGAACAAGATGGTCGTGTAACAATTTATCATTATGATCAGGAAGCTATTGAAACTGCTGCAAAACTTATTGAAAATATTGTAAGAAGAGCAGAAGTTGGGGAAATTTATGATGGAAAAGTTGTACGTGTTGAAGATAAATTTGCTTTTGTAGAATTATTTGAAGGAACAAATGGTTTCTTACATGTTGGAGATATTGCTCATGAACGTATCAATAAAGCTTCTGATGTTTTAAAAATAGGTGATATCATTAAAGTCAAAGTAACTAAGATTACTGATAAGGGTGTCAATGTTTCTCGTAAAGCGTTGCTTCCTAAACCAATACATAAAGAAGAAAAGAAAGACCATGAGTAAAATTATTTTAGCAAGCACTTCTCCTAGGAGAAAAGAATTGCTTGAAAGAGAAGGCATTGACTTTAAAGTTGATGCTTCTTTTATTGATGAAACATTAGATGATTCATTACCTATTGAAAAACGTTTATGTGATTTAGCAATGCGTAAAGCATATCCTATTCATCAAAAATATCCTCACGATATTGTTATTGCGGCAGACACAGTGGTTTATTTTGATCATTGTGTCATTGGTAAACCACATGATCGTCAGGAAGCTTATGAAATATTGATGCGTCTATCTCATCATCGTCATGATGTTTATACAGGAGTTGCCATATATATGGGAAATGATTTAAAAACATTTTGTGAAAAAACACAAGTCTTTTTTAAAGATATAACTGCGATGATTGATGATTATTTAGATTCCAATGAATGGATGGGAAAAGCAGGAGCTTATGGTATTCAGGGGAAAGCTAGTGTATTTGTTGATTATATTGTTGGTGATCGTGATAATGTCATTGGCTTACCTATAACAAAAGTTAAAGAATGTTTAAAACAATGAAAACATCTTTAACTTTTTATTTTATACGAAATTTTGTAAACGGATTCATTTTTTGTTGTTTTCTGTGATGATTTTTATTATAATGAAGAATGGAAAATAAATGTGGAGGATAATGATATGGAAAAGAAAGTGAAAAGAATAGCATTACTTTCTGGTGGTGGTGACTGTCCAGGATTAAATGCAGTAATTAGAACAATTACAAAAACAGCTATTCATAAATATGGATGGGAAGTTATAGGTTATGTTTATGGATACCGTGGTTTATATAACAATAACTATATTGAATTAACAGAAGAAAAAGTTGAAAACATCTATAAGGAAGGTGGAACTATTTTATATAGTTCTAATAAAGATAATCTTTTTGACTATTTGGTAGATGATGGAAAAGGTGGAAAAGTTAAAAAAGATGTCAGTGATGTTGGTGTAGAAAACTTGAAAAAAGCGGGTGTTGATGTTCTTGTTGTTTTAGGTGGAGATGGAACGCTAACAAGTGCTAGAGATTTTTCAAGAAAAGGTGTTAAAGTTATTGGAGTTCCTAAAACTATGGATAATGATTTATCTAGTACAGACCTTACATATGGTTTCATCAGTGCAATGAGTGTAGGAACTGAATTTATTGATCGTTTACAGACAACTGCTAAATCTCATCATCGTGTTATTTGCTGTGAATTAATGGGAAGAGATGCAGGTTGGATTGCTTTATATGCAGGACTTGCTGGAAATGCTGGTGTTTGTTTAATTCCAGAAATTCCATTTACGATTGAAAATATTGCTAAACATATTGCTAAACGTGATGAACAGGGATTGCCTTATACTGTTATTGCAGTAGCTGAAGGAGCAAAATATGCTGATGGTACAAAAGTCATTGGTAAAATTGTAGAAGATTCACCTGATCCAGTACGTTATAGTGGTTTGGCTGCAAAAGTAGCGGATGATTTAGAAAAAGTGATTCCAAATCATGAAGTACGTTCTGTTAATCCAGGACATATTATCCGTGGTGGAGATATTACTCCTTATGATCGTATTTTATCTATTCGTTTTGGAGTTAAAGCATGTGAATTGATTGATGAAGGACTATTTGGTAATGTTGTGACTCTTCATGGAGAAAATATGGATTATACATCATTAGAAGAAGTTATTGGTGATGCTAAATTCGGTAAACAAAAACGTGTCGATCCAAATGGTGAATTGGTTCGTGCTGCTAAAGCTGTTGGTGTTTGCTTTGGTGATGAATAACATAAGGGCTGTTATACATGTTTGTGTATAACAGTTTTTTGTAGAATGATAAAATATGTAAAAATAATTTGCTTAAATATTTAAATTTTGATAGAATATCTCGTACAAGTCAAAAGGAGGGATAAAATTGATTGAAGAGTTGATTGAAAATGGTGAATATCTTCAAGCTTTAAATCAGCTTCATGATATGAATGATGAAAAAACAAGATATTTAAGACTCGTTTGTTTCATTGGGTTGGGTGAATTTGAAAAAGCAAAATATGAAGGCGCTCATGCAAAGGCTTTGGCAAAAGAAACATATTATGATGTTATATCTATGTACATCATGGCATTAAAAGAATTGGGTGAATATGAAGAAGCAATAGATTTATTAATTGAAGAATTATCTATGCCTTATATACCTTATCAATATGAAACTTTGTTTAATACGGCTTATGACGAAATTTTGCTTGAAAAGCAGGAAGCCCGATATGAAGTTGAAAATAAAAATCAAATTTTTTCAATAGAAGAAATTAATCAATTGTTAAATAAAAAAGATTGTAATGAAGATTTGTTGTATATGGCACTTGATCAATTACAGCAATTGAATGTTCGTATGATTATTCCTACAATTAAAACTTATTTGATGGATCCAAACAAACATTTTTTTGCAAAGACTTTATTGATGGAAATTATGATCGATCAGCAGGTTGATGAAGAAATGGAAGTTGAGAAGTTTGGTCAGATTTATAGTTTTAATCCAAGCTATATGCCAATGGTATTAGATCAGCTTGCTTATACAGGTATTTTAAAGTATCTTGAAAATGCATTAGAAAGTGATAATCCATCACTTTTTGAACAGTGTCAGGAATATTTGGAATATTTACTGTATTCTTTCTATCCACAGGAAATTGATGAAATGGATTATAATGTCTGGGCAGCCTCAATTCATTATTATGTGGCAACATTACTCTCTATAGATGTTGACTTGTCAGAATTAGAAATTTTATATTATTGTGATTTAGAAGCAATTGAAGAACAAATTTTAGCACTCAAACAAGTTGAGTGTTAAAATAGTTGCATTATGTAATTGTTTCATGTATAATAAGCGTGTTGAAATAATGGAGGAAGTATAAATGGAAACAGTTTGTAATAAACTTGAAAAATCTATGATGGAAGTTAAAGTGACTTTCACAACTGAAGAATGGAAAAAAGCTCAAGAAAAAGCATTAGACAAATTAGCAAAACAAGTTAAGATTGATGGTTTTAGAAAAGGTCATGTACCTAAACAAATGGTTAAAGCAAGACTTGGAAAAGGAACTATTTTAGAAGAAGCAACTGATATGATTTTACAACAAAATTATTCAGGTATTTTATTGGACAATGATATTCGTCCAGTAGGACAACCTGAAGTGAAAATTGATGAAATTTCAGAAGATGTTCTTAAATTAACTGTAACTGCACCAGTTGCTCCAGAAGTACAATTAGGTCAGTACAAAGGTTTAGAAGTGAAAAAGACACAAGTTAAAGTTACAAAGAAAGAAATTGAAGCTGAATTAAAGAATTATCAAAATCAATTTGCTGAATTAGTTATAAAAGAAGATGGTCAAGTTGAAAACGGTGATACAGCTGTTATTGACTTTGAAGGATTTAAAGATGGTGTTGCTTTTGAAGGTGGAAAAGGTGAAAACCATTCATTAGAAATTGGTTCAGGATCATTCATTCCTGGTTTCGAAGAACAATTAATTGGTATGGGTGTTGGTGAAGAAAAAGAAATTGAAGTCACTTTCCCAGAAAATTATCAAGCTGCTGATTTAGCTGGACAAAAAGCAACTTTCAAAGTTAAAGTTCATGAAATTAAATCAAAAGTTTTACCTGAAATTGATGATGAATTAGCAAAAGATGTTAATGTTGATGGTATTGAAACTTTAGCTGATTTAGAAACTTACACAAAAGAACAAATCAAAAACAGAAAACAAAATGAAGCTGAAGCAAAATTCAGTGATGATATTTTCAATGCTGTTATTGAAAATACACCACTTGAAGTTCCTGATGCAATGATTGAAACAGAACTTCAACAAATGTTAAGAGAAGTTGAACAAAATTTATCTCAACAAGGTTTAACAATGGATTTATTCCAACAATTAACTGGTAAAACTCTTGATGATATGAAAGCTGAAATGAGAGAACAAGCTGAAAAACGTGTGAAATTTAATTTGATTTTATCTGAAATTGTTAAAGCTGAAAATATCGAAGTAAGCGATGATGAAGTTGATGACGAAATCAAAGAAATTGCAACTTACTATGGAAGAGAATTCGACGAAGTGAAAAAACTCTTTGAAGGACAGTTAGGACAAATTAGAAATGATTTAGCTACTCGTAAAGCTGTTCAATTGATTAAAGATAATGTAAAATAAGACGCTTCAAGCGTCTTGTTTTATTAAAACAAATGAATAGACAAGTGACTCATTATTATATATAATAATGAAAATACAAAGGAGGTCATGAATTATGGATGAATTAGATATTGTCGTTGATTTACCTGTCATTTGTACTAGAGGGATGGTTGTTTTTCCCTCTCATGAAATTTCTTTAGATGTAGGAAGAAGTTTTAGCCTTAAAGCAATTGAATTAAGTGTGAATGAATTTGATGAAAACGTTGTTTTTATTTCTCAAACAAATCCACTTGATGAAAATACAGATTTTGATCATGTTTATCATTATGGAACATTATGCAAAATTAAAAGAAGAATCAAAAGAGATAATCATGGAACAATCAAATTGACTGTTGAAGGTCAAAAAAGAATAGAAATTTTAAATCTTGAAGAAAGAGATGGTTGTCTTTTTGCAAAAACAAAATATCTTGAAGATATTCATGGTGACCGTGCTGAAGAAATTGCGTTAGTTAGAAAATTAACAGATCAGATGCAGACAATGCATAAAAATCTTCAGGTTTTCCCTCGTGAAGTTTTTGCGAGTTTGTCACAGGGCATGAGTGCAAGTGCATTAGCTGATACAATAGGACAATATATTAATGTCGAATTAAAAACAAAACAAGCTATTTTAGCTGAATGTGATATTAATAAACGTTTATTATTAGTTCTTGCAAGCATGGAAGAAGAAAAGACAATTAATGAAATAGAAGAAAAAATTAATCTTAAAGTCAAAGAAAGTATTGATGAAAATCAAAGAGAATATTATTTAAGAGAAAAATTACGTGCAATTAAAGAAGAACTTGGTGATACACCTAGTAAAGAAGATGATACAGATTATATTCGTGAAGAAATTCAATCAAAACCTTATCCTCAACATATCAAAGATAAGATTGAAGAAGAATTAAAACGATATGATATGATGCCACCTGCTTCTTCTGAAGCCAATGTTGTGAGAACTTATATTGATTGGGTTATGAAAACACCTTGGTATCAAGAAACTGAAGATACACAAGATATCAATGAAGTAGAAAGAATTCTTGATGAAGATCATTTTGGATTAGAAAAACCAAAAGAAAGAATTGTGGAACACTTAGCTGTTAAACAAATGACTCAGTCTTTAAATGCTCCAATTATTTGTTTGGTTGGTCCTCCAGGAGTAGGGAAAACTTCTATTTCTAAATCTATTGCAAGAGCATTAGGTAGAAAATTTGTAAAAGCTTCATTAGGTGGAGTAAGAGATGAAGCTGAAATTAGAGGACATCGTAGAACTTATTTAGGTTCTATGCCAGGAAGAATTATTCAAGGAATGAAAAAAGCAGGTGTTGTGAACCCGGTTTTCTTATTAGATGAAATTGATAAAATGTCTAGTGATTATAAAGGGGATCCAACAAGTGCAATGCTTGAAGTTCTTGATCCAGAACAAAACCAATTCTTCTCTGATAATTATTTAGAAGAACCTTATGATTTATCAAAAGTTTTATTCATCGCAACTGCAAATGATCTTGGAAGTATTCCTGATCCATTAAGAGATAGACTTGAAATCATTGAGATATCTTCATATACAGAACAAGAAAAATTAGAAATTGCTAAAAGACATTTATTGAAAAAAGAATGTAAAGTTCATGGTTTAAAAGATGAACAGCTTCATATATCAGATGATGCATTAATGTATGTGATTCGTCATTATACACGTGAAGCAGGAGTTAGACAATTAGAACGTTTAATTGCTAAAATCTGTCGAAAAGCTGTTTTAAAAATCTTAAAAGATCAGTCTTTAATGCTTACATTAAATGTTGAAGATTTAGAAGAATATCTTGGTAAAGCACCATTTGAACATACTAAAAAATTAGATAAGCCACAAGTAGGTGTTGTTACTGGAATGGCATATACGCAATATGGTGGAGATATTTTACCAATTGAAGTTAATCATTTTGCTGGTAGTGGTAAATTTATTATTACTGGACAGCTTGGTGATGTTATGAAAGAATCTGCTTCTATTGCATTAGATTACATGAAAGCAAATTCTCAAAAATATGGATTAGAAAACATTGCTTTTGATAAGCAAGATATTCATATCCATGTTCCAGAGGGAGCAGTCAAAAAAGATGGACCAAGTGCTGGTGTGACTTTAACAACAGCAATCTTATCTGCCTTTAGCAATCGTCCTGTTCGTGATGACGTTGCTATGACAGGTGAAATTACATTAAGAGGACAAGTATTACCAATTGGTGGACTTAAAGAAAAATCAATTTCTGCACATCGTAGTGGTATTCGTACAATCATTATTCCTAAAGATAACGAAAAGGATATTGATGATATTCCTGAATCAGTTCAAAATGATTTGAATATTATATTAGCAGATAATATTGATACTGTTTTAGAAAATGCTTTAGTGAAACAATAAAGCTGCTGATTGAATCAGTAGCTTTTTTTGAAAGGAGAAAGATATGTATAAGGTAAACAAAGCACAGTTTTTGCTCTGTGCAGCATGGAAATCACAATGGCCAGATCATCAATTACCAGAAGTTTGTTTAGCCGGACGCAGTAATGTCGGTAAATCAAGCTTAATTAATACGTTGACGAATCATCAAAAATTAGCAAAAGTTTCTTCAACACCGGGTAAAACACGTACTTTAAATTTCTTTAATATTAATGATGAAATCTGTTTGGTAGATGTTCCTGGTTATGGCTATGCGAAAGTCAGTGATGCTATAAAAGAAAGCTTTGCGGATATGATTGATACATATTTAAGAGAACGTGATTTGTTAAAAGGCTTAATTTTAATTGTGGATTATCGACATAAACCGACTCATGATGATGTTCAAATGTATCAGTATGCTAAATATTATCAGATTCCTGTTATTGTTGTGGCGACTAAGGAAGATAAGTTAAAACGAAATGATTTAAAGAAAAATGAAAAACGTATTAAAGAAACTTTGGATTTTCAAGAAGGGGATCTGTTTGTTCGTTTTTCAAGTCTAAATAAAGTTGGAATTGACGAATTATGGCAAGCTATTTTTCAACTATGTGAACTCTAAAAATATTGATTGAAAATAATTATTTTAAAATTAAGTGGTGAAAGAGGCAAGGAATAAACTTTACACAATAATACCTATTTTTTCATATGCTATAACAAATAATCTCGCTCTTAACAAATCTTTTCATTTTTTGTATAATAGATAAAGGGAGGGGGAAGAAAAATGATACGTATTATGTTATGCTGTGCTTCTGGTATGTCTACAAGTTTACTTGTTGAAAAGATGAAGAAAGCAGCTTTAGAACAAGGTATAGAGGCAGAAATTTGGGCTGTTGGTGCTAATGAGGTGAAAGCTAATGCCAATCGAACAGATATTATTTTATTAGGACCTCAAGTACGTTATGCTCAACGTAAAATTGAATCTGAAGCACCTGGGGTTCCAGTTGCTCATATAGATATGAAAGATTATGGAATGATGAATGGTCAATCTGTTTTAAAACAGGCATTAGCAATACTTGAAAAAAATCAATAATGAAGTAGAGACAAAAGCTCTACTTTTTTTATTGTCAATGTTTCTCTTATTCATATTCTTCAATCTTATGCATACAGTTTGATAGGAGGGATTGTATGCAAAAGATATATTTTAAAAAAATGGTTGATTTGAATCATCAACTTCATGAATTAATTTCGATATCTGTTGATGAATCTATTCGTTATAAGATGGAAACAAATGGAATGCGTGCGGTTGGTAGTATTATGATTAATGGTGAATATAAAGATACACAGGAAAAACATCAATTTCATGAAACAATAGATTTAGATATTTTCGCATTATTTGAAAAGATTACAGATAAAAGAGATTTTCATGTGAAAGTAGAAGATTTTGATTATCATCTTGTTGATGGTAATTTGTCATTGGTTATACAGGCTTATGTATATGGGGTATTGGATGATGAAGATCGTGTTGTTGATACAGTGACGAGAAATGAAGAAGCGGATCCTGCAGAAGAGATTGAGAAGCTTTTACGTGAAGAAGAAAAAATTGTGGATGTTATTCCTGAAACAAAGGAAGTGACAATTCAACAGACAAGGCCATTGGAAGATAAACAAGTTGATATGCCTGTTCAAGAAAGTGAAGATGTCAATAATGATGAAGATTTAGGCACATATTATTTTTATGTTGTTCAAGACGGTGATAGCTATGAAACTATTGCTAGACATTATAAAGTAGATGAATATGCTCTTAAGCAGTACAATCATGAGCGTTCTTTAACCCAGGGAACAATCGTTATTATTCCATATATGATATGAAGGAAATTATTTTAAAAAACTATGGACTTCATGTTATTGGTGAAATTAAGTTAAGTTCACATGTTTTTAAATTAAAATGTGAAGAAGGATATTATGTTGCAAAAATCACATCACAGAAATCATTACAGAATATGTATGATTCTATTGAAACATTGAATTTATCTTGTTTTGTTCATATCATACCGAATGATCATCATGAATATCTGACTTCCTATCAGCAACAATATCTTTATCTTATGCCGTTTATTGAAAGTGGTTCACAACATCTTAAGGAAATGAAAATTCAATTTTATTTTGAAACACTGGCTTATCTCCATGGTCATAGTTTTTATGATATGAAAGTCAATCAGCAATATTTTCATACACTTGAAAATGATGTTTTAAAAGTGATTCAGGAACGTATGGCTTATTATGAACAGATGATTACCAATTATGAAAATGAGCTTTACCGTTCACCTAGTCAATGGCTGCTTGTTATGAATTATTATCGTATCTATGATGCATTATGTTTAGCACGCCAATATTTATCACAGTATATGAATTGTGTTCAAAATTGTCGATCCATTCGTATTTGTATCACATATAAAAATTTTGATTATCAACATATTTCACTGAAATCTAAATGTTTAATATCACTAGATTATCTGGAAATGGATTTACCCATTTATGATATATTTGATATGTATCAAAAAATACCAGATATTCTTTTTGATTTGGATTGTTTGAGTCAATCCTATTTGAAAAAGTTTGAATTAAGAGAAGAAGAAAAATTATTACTTTGCTGTTTAATGAATATTGTGCCTATTATTCAATTAGAACATGACGAAATTGATAACATTATTAAGCTTTCACGCTTATTATATTATTTAGATTCAATTCATGATTTTATTACACAGTTATAATTGACTTTGATAGTCAGGTTTGTTAGAATATAATAGACGTTGAAGAGGAGGAGTACATTTTGTATTCTTAAAGAGAATCTCTGGTTGGTGTGAAGAGATAGAAGAAGAAATGGAAGGTAGCCTTGGAGTTTGTTTTCTGAATATTGAAGTAGGTAAACACGTATAACTGCGTTAAGGTTTATGAGGTATACAGATTGTATATGAATTAAGGTGGTACCACGAACATTCGTCCTTATGCGAATGTTCTTTTTTATTAAAGGAGGAGAAGAAATGGCTAATTATATTGTCTGGGGATTATTTATTTTTGCACTTTGCTTTTTAGGTTTTTTCTTTAAAAAAAGAGTTAATGAAAATAGGGCACATCGTCAAAAAGCTGCGATGGAATATGAAGCTAAAAAAGAGAGATATTCATATTTAAGACCTGGAGTCTTAGAAACATGTCCAAGAGAAGATGTGACTGCGGCAGCATTGTTTCATTGTATGAGAAAAGAAAATGATGATTTTGATCATTATTTTGAAAAAATGAATGAAAGTGAGAGAACTGTTTATGGTATTTATATGATTACATCTTCTTTAGAAGGTCGTAATGCATCTTTACATAGTTTCTTTTTAAGTCCAGCGAGTCAACCATATGTACCAATGGTAGTTGATATTTTTGAAAGAGTTGGTGCACATGAAATTGCTGATTTAATGAAAGCAGCAAGACGTTTTGCAGAAATTATTGAGAATGATGAAGAAGATGATGAAGATGATCCAGAAATGGGAGATTATTCAAGATATAATTTTTCAGATTTTACAAATGAATTTGTGACACTTGTCAGTACCACAAATCTAGGAGAAAAGTTAACACAATATGTTTTAGATCATAAAGAAGATTTTTATGATACAGATATTCCTGACGAAGATAAAGAGGGAGATGAAATCGATGAAAAAAGAATTAGCGACGAAATATAATCATAAAAGTGTAGAAGAAGGAAAATACAAAACGTGGTTAGATCATCACTATTTTGAAGCGGGAGATACTTCTAAGAAACCTTATAGTATTGTTATTCCACCACCTAATGTAACGGGGAAACTTCATTTAGGTCATGCTTGGGATACAACTTTACAAGATATGATTATTCGTTATAAAAGAATGCAAGGTTATGATGCATTATGGTTGCCTGGTATGGATCATGCTGGTATTGCAACACAAGCAAAAGTAGAAGCACGTTTAAGAGAAGAAGGTGTTTCTCGCTATGATTTGGGCAGAGAAAAATTCTTAGAAAAAGCTTGGTCATGGAAAGAAGAATATGCTTCTATTATTCGTAGCCAATGGGAAAAATTAGGATTATCATTAGATTATACAAAAGAACGTTTTACTTTGGATGAAGGATTAAGCGAAGCGGTTAAAACTGTTTTTGTAACGCTATATGAAAAAGGTTATATTTATCAGGGAGAACGTATTATTAACTGGGATCCAGTTCAACGTACAGCTTTATCAAATATTGAAGTTATCCATAAAGAAATTGAAGGACATATGTATTATTTCAATTATGAAGTTGTTGAAACAGGTGAAAAATTGATTATTGCGACAACACGTCCTGAAACAATGTTTGCCGATCAAGCGATTTTTGTTCATCCAGATGATGAAAGATATCAGCATTTGGTTGGAAAACATGCAATTAATCCTGCGAATGGTGAATCTTTACCAATTATGGCAGACAGCTACATTGACATGAGTTTTGGAACAGCTGTTATGAAATGTACACCAGCTCATGACCCTAATGACTTTGCTTTAGCAAAAAAATACCATTTAGCGATGCCAAAATGTATGAATGATGATGGTACAATGAATGAATTATGTGGTCAATATCAAGGGATGGACCGTTTTGAATGCCGTGAAGCTTTAGTCAAAGATTTTGAAGCAAGAGGTGTTGTTGATCATATTGAAAAACATATGCATCAGGTTGGACATTCTGAACGTAGTCATGCTATTGTTGAGCCATACTTATCAAAACAATGGTTTGTCAAGATGAAACCACTTGCTAATGCGGCATTAGAGAATCAATTAAAAGATTCTAAGGTTTCTTTTGTGCCACCTCGTTTTGAAAAAACATTTAAACAATGGATGGAAAACATTGAAGATTGGTGTATTTCACGTCAATTATGGTGGGGACATCAGATTCCTGCATGGTATCATAAAGAAACAGGAGAAATCTATGTGGGTAAAAATCCACCTGCAGATATTGAAAACTGGAAACAGGATGAAGATGTTCTTGATACATGGTTTTCAAGTGCTTTATGGCCATTTTCAACAATGGGTTGGCCAAATAAAGAGAGTGAACTCTATCAACGTTATTTCCCAACTGACACATTAGTCACAGGTTATGACATTATCTTTTTCTGGGTTTCTCGTATGATTTTCCAATCATTAGAATTTACTGGCCAAAGACCATTTAAAAATGTTCTGATTCATGGTTTGATTCGTGATGAGCAAGGAAGAAAGATGTCTAAATCTTTAGGTAATGGTGTTGATCCTATGGATGTTATTGACCAATATGGTGCTGATACATTAAGATTCTTTTTAACAACAAACTCTGCACCTGGTATGGATTTAAGATATATTCCTGAAAAATTAGATGCTGCATGGAATTTTATTAATAAAATATGGAATTCTGCTAGATTTGTTTTAATGAATATTGATGAAAATATGTCATATCAGGATTTATCATTTGATCATTTAAATTTAGCTGATCAATGGATTCTCAATCGTTTAAATGAAGTGATTGCTTCTGTTGATGAAAATATGGATAAATTTGAATTTGTTAATGTAGGTAGTGAACTTTATAATTTTATTTGGGATGATTTCTGTTCATGGTATATTGAATTGTCTAAAGTTCATTTAAATAGTGATAATGACATTGAAAAGAAAGCAACACAAAATACATTGGTTTATGTATTGAATGCAATTGTAAGATTATTACATCCATTTATGCCTTTTGTGACAGAAGAAATTTATCAATCTATTCCACATATAGAAGAATCTATTTGTATTGCGAAATGGCCTACTATTAATGATAGATTCAATAATGAACAAATTCAGGATCAATTTGTTTACTTAATTGATATCATTAAAGGTATTAGAAATTTAAGAGCTCAATATGTCATTAAAAATGCTATTGAAATTGCATATTCTATTCAAACACAGGATACTCAGCTTGAAGGCTTACTTGAAAATCTTTCACCATATATTTATAAACTTTGTCATGCGCGTTGCTTTGGTTATAATGTTGAAACATCTTCAAATGTAGCAACAGAAATGATCAAAGGTGGTAATGCTTTGATTATTGAATTAGGTGATTATATTGATTTGGAAGCAGAAAAGAAAAAGATGGAAGATGAAATCAAAAAGCTAGAAAACGAAATTAAACGTTGTGAATCTATGCTTTCTAATCCAAACTTTGTTCAAAAAGCACCTGCTCAAAAAGTTGAACAGGAAAGAAAGAAATTGGCTGATTACCAATCAAAATATAATGCGATGAAAGATAAATTGAATATGATGTAAAGTGAAATTGAAAAATTTCACTTCAGGCTGTTGACAAAGTGGTAGAATTTTTTATTAAATCTACCACTTCTTTTTATTTTTTATGCAAATTGATAAAT
>NZ_CAXSKY010000010.1:0-85523 GCF_964238065.1 Clostridium sp. AUH-JLR23 | reverse complement strand
TTTATCAATTTGCATAAAAAATAAAAAGAAGTGGTAGATTTAATAAAAAATTCTACCACTTTGTCAACAGCCTGAAAGCACTTTATTACAAAGTGCTTGACATATCTAGGATAATTTTTTCAAATTCATTTAAAATTGTTTCAAAATAATGGAAAGCATCATCGTATAATTGATCTTCTAAAGGATTGACTAAAGCATCTTTTAAAAGGTCAACAGGATCTTTGCTGCCACCTGATTTTAAGAAGTTGAGATAAGCTTCTTTTTGTTTTTCATCACCATTTAATAAACGTGAGACAATGGCTAAAGCAACAGTCATTCCTAAAGTATATTTATAAACATAATAGTTATAATAGAAATGAGGAATATAATAACAAGAATAACCTACATATTCATCCATTGTTATTTCTGGTCCATAATATTCAGCGTTTTTAGTATAATACAAATCTGTAATCATTTGTGATGACATTGGTTTTCCTTCTTTAGCCCATGTGTGTAAAATATGCTCAAAGTCAGCATACATAGGTTGTCTGAAAATAAGACCAACACAATTTTCTAGGAGTTCATATAAGAAATAGGCTTTTTCTTTTTCACTTGAAGCATGATCTAACATGTAGTTAATGAGCAATGTTTCATTGACTGTTGAAGCAACTTCAGCGACAAAAATACGATAATCACAATTTACTGGTGACTGGTGATGACAAGATAAATAACTATGGGCACTGTGACCTAATTCATGAATCATCGTTGAAAGTGAATTATAATCACCTATAAAATTCATAAGAATATACGGATTTGTATCATAGCAGCCACTTGAATAGGCACCAATACGTTTACCAGCATGTGGATAATAATCAATCCATCTTTCTTCTCTGGCTTTTTTGATGATGTTGACATAATCTTCACCAAAGATTTGAACAACATCTAAAATAATATCAAAACATTCATCAATTGTGTATTTTTTTGTCTGGTATTGAACCAAAGGAATATTCAAATCATAATTATACATTGTATCAAGATTTAAAATCTTCTTTTTTAAAGCGTTATAACGATGAAATAATGGTCGATATTGTACATTTGCTTTTTCTAAAATTTTAAAGAATAAAGATGTTGGTACATTATCATCAAAAAGACTGGCTTCCAATGGTCCTTCAAAGTTTTTCACATCAGCATAAAATGCATCTTTTTTCATAACACCAGATAATGTTGCAGCATAAACATTTTCAAATTTCTTATATTCTTTAAAGAAGTTATGATACGCTTCTTTTCTGACTTTAGGATCTTTGTTTTTAAGAAATTCTGTTAGGGTTGCACTGTTTAAGACTTTTTCTTTTCCATCTACATGAACAGGGTCATAATCTAATCTTAAAGCATCAAACACTTGAGAAGAAATATCAGAAATAGAAGATGTTTTAGAAACAATAGTTTCTAATTCCTGTGATAAGACATGCTTTTTTTGTCTTAAAACTTCCTGTAAACTATAACGATAATCTTCTAATTTTTCATCTTCAAGATATTGAGCAACTTTATCACTGTTTTCAATCATCATAACAGTATAGAAATCTAAAGATGAAGTCACTTGATCATAGAATGAAAGAATGGCGGCATACATTGTTTGATATTCCTGGTTATTAGGTTCAACATCACAATGTAAATGCGCAAAACAATGTAATTTTTGAATATAACGAGATAACATTGTTTCATCTTGATGAAACTTTAAGAATTGATCATCATTTTCTAAAAAAGAATCTTTTTGTTGAAGCAAAGATGATAATAAATCTTTTGCTTTTTCTAAATCTGTATAAAATTCCTGTTTATTTGCATAGATACGAGATAAATCCCATGTATCCTCAATTGCAATACTTTTACGTTCCATATGTTCCTCCTTTTTGCATATACACATGATAATCCTATGACTAACGAAAGTCAAATTGATATATCAAAATAAAAGATTTCTTCAAATGTCTTATCTAATGCAATACATAAAATTAATGCCAGTTTAGCAGTAGGATTAAATTGTCCATTTTCAATAGATGAGATTGTCTGTCTTGATACACCAACCATATTGGCCAATTCCATTTGTGAGAGTCCTTTTTCATTTCTTGCTTTTCTTAAATGATTTTTAAGTACTAATTTTTCATTCATATTAAACGCCAACCATGATAGATATATATTGATAACCATTGATAAGACAAAGAACAATCAAACCAAGCCCACATATGAAATAGAATTTATTTTTGTCATACCATCCACGCATACTCAATGACAATCCAGCTATAGGCATAATCAAGATATAAATGGTATAAAAGACTGTTGGAACTTCCTGAAATTCAAAAGAAAAGAACATCAATGTGAGGGCAACAGTTACAAGAAAAGACATACCTTTCAATAACGCTTTTCTTTGGCATTGAACTTGTCTTTCATCTTTTTCATGACGATATAAATCAAGAATTTTATTTTTATCCATATGTTTCACCTACCAAATCAATAACCACAGATAACTTATAGAAAACATCAAGAAAACAAGGAAGAAAAGGCCTATATATAAGTATTTCGATATCCGTAAATAATAGAAATAAGCAAGAAAGTATGATGCAAGAAACGTCAATAACAGGGTTGTTGAGGTATAAAAGATTTCCTGCTGGAATGGGGTTATAAAAGAGAATAACATCATTGCAAAACACAAAATGATAAAAACAGTCATTAATATAGGAAGTGTTTTTTGATCAAGAAAAAAGTCATATTCTTTATTCATTGTTTTTTGATTCTTTTTTAAAATATCTTCTTTATGCATTATATCACCTCATGTCAAGTTTTCTTTACACTTTTATTATAGGATGGTAAAAAATGTATGTCAAGAAAACTTGACATACAAGATAAATAAAAAACTCTATCTCATTAAGCGATAGAGTTCACTAATTTTGCTAATTTAGATTTTTGTCTGCTAGCATAGTTTTTATGATGAATTCCTTTGCTGACAGAAGCATCTAATTTAGATGCAGCTACATTGTATGCAGCAATTGCAGCTTCTTTATTTCCAGCTTCAACTTCAGCTTTTACGTTTTTAATTGCTGTTTTTAAAGCACTTTTATAAGAATTGTTGATTAAACGTTTTTTGTTGTCATTTTTATAACGTTTGATTTGTTGTTTCATGTTTGCCATTATCTTTCACCTCACTTTGACTTTTGCCATGTTATTCTATCAAAAATAGATGATAAATGCAATGTTTTATTGATAATTGATTATATTTTTTTAATTTTGGTAATGCTTATAATGGTGAGAATATGAATAAATATTATACACGTAGCGATTTAGCCATAGAATCATTGGCTTATGCAACACGAGATAAAGATTATAAACATCATCAAAAACAAGATGGAGATATTTCTATTGAAACATTTGAAATATTACAGATCAGTCCTCTTTATCCTCATGATATAGGCAAATATATTGAAATCAGTTTTCCTGATTATCAGGATTTTGAAAAAATTTCACAACATTTTCAAAAGCAGTTATCTCTCCTTATTAAAGAGAAGGTCAAGAAAATAGATCCGCTTATCTTATGGATAGGATTGGGAAATCCCACTCTCACAAGTGATGCGATTGGACCGAGAACATTGAATCAGATTCGTGCCACGCATCATTATTCTATTGAGGAAAGACATCGTCATCAGTATTATGATACGATGTGTATTGCCCCAGGGGTAATGGCACATACGGGTATGGAAACTGC
Source organism: Clostridium sp. AUH-JLR23 (assembly GCF_964238065.1). Classification (NCBI taxonomy): domain Bacteria; kingdom Bacillati; phylum Bacillota; class Clostridia; order Eubacteriales; family Clostridiaceae; genus Clostridium; species Clostridium sp. AUH-JLR23. The sequence continues at coordinate 81,793 of NZ_CAXSKY010000010.1, read as the reverse complement.
CGATTTGTTGTTGGCATTGGTACAGGAATTTCAGCCTGATCTGGTTATCGCTATTGATGCATTGTGTGCACAAAGTTATGAAAAGATCTGTCGTGTGATTCAAATGAATAATGTGGGTATATATCCAGGAAGTGGAATTGGCAATCATCGTAAAAATATAAGTGAAGCAACAATGGGTGTTCCTGTTTTGGCTATTGGTGTACCAACAGTCATTCATGTTTCTAGTTTAGTGAGTGATGTTTATAATCTGTTAGAGGGTTATTTTAAAGAATCTTTAGATCCTTCAACAGCCTTAAAGGTAGGAAAACGTAAGCGTTATGAAGGACGATTGAATGAAGTGCAAAGACGTTTGATATTAGGAGAAATTGGACAGTTAAGTGAACAAAAGCGTATCCAATTATTAAATGAAGTTTTAAATCCCATTGAAAATCAATTTGTTATGAGTGATAAACAGATTGATTTTGATATTGAAATGTTATCTAAATTATTATCAACAAGTATTAATAGTATGACTTATTAAGAAATTCTTTTATGAATTTCTTTTTTATGTACTAAAAATAACTTTTTTTGCATATAGTTCATTGTATAGTTAGAGGAGGGAAGGTTTCATGAATAAAAATATAAAAATTATTTTCAAAATAGTTGTGGTGATTGTGATTTTATTCAATCTTCCTTTTCAAAGCATTTATAGTGAAAGTGTTGAAAATGTTGTGTCTTCATTAACAACAACCAATGTGAAAAAGCAGCTTAATGGAAAATCAATTTATATTTATAATACGCATCAAGGTGAAGAGTATGCAACAAAGTCAGTGAAAGAAGGGAGTCGTTATTTAATGCAATTGTTAGAAAACAGAGGTTATGAAGTCGATTATGAAACAACGGATTTTGAATTGTATAAAACCAAAAATCATATTGATTATGCCAAATCATATAGTGTTTCACAAAAGTATTTAACACAGGCAGTTGAAAAACATGGAAAGTATGATTTAGTGATTGATTTTCATAGGGATTCTATTAAAAAGAACTTATCAACAATTACTGTGGATCATAAAAATTATGCAAAATTAATGTTTGTTGTGGGAAAGGGAAGTTCTTATTACAGCGCAGTCAATAAACGTTGTGAAAAACTGGCTGATATGTTGAATGAAAAGATTCCTAAAATATGTCGAGGTGTTTATCTTAAACAAAGTCATTATAATCAAGGTGTTACTGATAATATGGTGTTAATAGAAGTTGGAGCAAATGAAAACACATATGAAGAAGTTCAAAATTCTTTGAATATTTTAGCAATGGTTTTAGATGAATATTTAAGTGCATGAAACAGTTTTGGATTGATTTATGCTGTGTATTGCTTCTTATATGTGTGATGAGCTTATTCTTTGGTGATCATCAGGTATCTAAAACTTTGTTTGAAAGACAGATTGATCAGTTTGAAGAAGATGTATCTTCGAGAAAAGAAATTCAGTCAGTCATTACTTTACAGGATACATCGGATAATCGTGTGGGGACAATGATGGAAACATTGAGTCAATGGTGTGTCAATATTATTGAATTTATCGCAAAAATATTTTCTGATTTTATTAGTCTGTTTATTTCATGAAAAAATGTCGGTATGTTAAACACATCGACATCTTTTTTATTGAAAGATAGAATTACCTACAAATTCAGCGAGAATTGAAGTTTGTGGTATACTCACTTTGGCTTCTACAAAGTAATCTAGCAGTTTACAAAGACGATTAGCTTCAATGTATTCTTTAGATTCTGGGGATACTTGTAATAATAACTTTTGAGCAATTGGTTTTAAGACAGCGAGCTCATATACCATAGATGTATTAAAAATAGCATCGGCTTCTTCCTGATAAGGATAAATATATTTGTCTTCTCCATTTTTTACATTTTTCCAACGACGGATTGTTTCTGTAGCATCAGCATTTCTAAACTGATAGTCACGGACAATACGACGAATCAGGCGATAATCTGATGTTGGAATACGATTATGATTATCATAATTTAAATGAGTTAAAGCATTGATATATATTCTCATTTTCGCATTTTCAGGTATATAGTAAGAAGTACGTGGATTTAATCCATGAATACCTTCAATGATAAGAATTTGACGATCAGATAATACAGTAGGATGTTTATCATATTCTCTTAAACCTGTTTGAAAATGATAGCGAGGTAAATAAACAGGTTTATGATGAATCAGATGAAGCATGGTTTCATTGAAACATTTTAAGTCCACAGCTTCAATATTTTCAAAATCATAACTGCCATCAGGAAGCTTAGGAGTTTGTGTACGATTCAAATAAAAATCATCCATGGAAATTGTGATAGGGCTCATCCCTAATATTTTTAAATGAATACCTAAACGCTTAGAAAAAGTTGTCTTGCCTGCAGAACTAGGACCTGCAATTATAATCATTTTGAGATGCTCTTTTTCTTTGGCTATATATGTTGCTAATTCAGCTAATTTCTTTTCAATCATCGCTTCTGACATTAACATTAGTTCATTGATTTGATCCTTGACAATTTTTTCATTCATCTTTGCGACAGTAGGCACATCTATTAACTCTCCCCATTCTTCATATTCTTTCATGATTTGGAAAAGTTTATAGTGTTGAAAAGTGACATCATAACGTCCTAAACGTAATCCTGGCGCAAAGAACTGTAGAGAAATCTGTTTGAGATATGAAGCATCAGGGAGCATAAAACCATAAAAATAATCATAAATGCCTTCCATTTCATAAATACTGCATGTGTCTTTTGAACGATATTGTAATAAATGAGCTTTATCTTCAAGATGATTTTGTTTAAAAAAGTCAATAGCCTGGTTTTGTGGCATGACATGACGTGTTATTTTGGAGTTTTTTTGAATCAAATCTAACATCCTTTGTTTGATTTGATCAACATCCTGTGGTGTCAGACTTTCCTTTTTTTGAATAGAGCAGTATAGTCCATCCTGAAACGTAAATTCAACATGAATCACAGCATCTTTAAATAATTGTTTTGTCGCCACAATAAAAACAAATGTGAGTGTTCTTTCATAGATTTGTTTACCAATGATGCTTTGTTCATCGACCCATTCAATAGTCGCATCATTTTCAATAATATGATTGAGTTCGTATAATTTCCCATTCACTATACCAGCATAAATCTGCTGGTCTGGAAAATACTTTTTCGCAATTGTTTCTAAACTTGCAGGCTGATTGATTTCAATTGTTTGTTGATGAATAGTCAGTAACATATTAACACTTCCTCTATCAAATATCTTACCATGTTTTCACAATGATTGATATGTATAATATCATAAAAATATATGGATCTGATGAGAGGAATACAAGAAAAGCATTAATGATAAAACATGCTTTATAAGCATGATAAATATTTGTTATAGTTATTAGACATTGTAAATAAAGACATTATATAATGGGTTTGAAACGTTAGTTTCACACCCATTGTACGAAAGAGTATCATAGGTGCGATTTCGTACAATAGAATAAGAAAAGCTTGATCATGATTGGATAAGGAGTGATGAGACATGGAAATCAGAGTTTTGAAATATTTTCTGGCAGTAGCCAGAGAGGGAAATATTACACGCGCTGCTGAAATCTTACATATAACTCAACCAACTTTAAGTCGCCAGCTAATGCAATTAGAAGATGAATTGGGAACGGCTTTGTTTATTAGAGGAAAAAGAAAAGTTTTACTAACAGAAACAGGAATGCTTTTAAAAAGAAGAGCCGAAGAAATTATTGATTTGTCTAAAAAAACAGAACTGGAAATAGGCAATCAGACGCATGAAGTGACTGGTGAGATTGTTTTGGCATGTGGCATTACTGAAGCAACGAAGACGATGGGAAAATATATCAAGGAATTTAAATCATTATATCCCCAGGTGACTTTTCGTATTCGTAATGGAAATAGTGATTTTATTGCTGAAATGATAGATAATGGATTGGCTGATATAGGTTTTGCATTGGAGCCAATCAATTTAGATAAATTTGATTTTTTAAGAATGAATCAGCCAGAAATATGGGGAATTTTAATGAAGAAAGATGATCCTCTTGCTCAAAAGGATTTTATCGAAGCTTCTGATTTAAAAAATCTTCCGCTTATTAATACTTCTCGATTAGAAACACAAAATCAGTTTAAAGAATGGATGGGAGAAGAAACGTATCATCAACTTCATTTTGTGGCTGTTTCAGAATTAACGACCACAGCTTCTATGCTGGTATCTAATGATATGGGGTATGCGATTGTGATTAAAGGTTCATATCATGATGGTACAGATAATGAATTATGTTTTAGACCACTTTTACCACAATTAACGACGAACTCTTTAATTATCTGGAAAAAATATCAGTCCATGAGTTTTACAGTATCCAAATTTATTGATTTTTTAACTAAGAAAATGAAAGAACATCAGTAAAAAGCCTCATTTCAAGAGGCTTTTTCAAATGCTTAAAGGGCATAAGAGACATGTATATGAAGTATTAGACAAGGAATAGATCTGTCATTTAAAATGAGAATAAAGAGGAGGGATAAAATGAAAAAGATTTTATTGATTTTACTAGCTATGATACTTATGGGTTGTCAATCAACATCCAACGGTGAAAGTGAGGCAGTTACTAAAAAAACAACAATAGACACACAAACATACAATGGAAAAATATTGATTGCTTATTTTTCAAGAGTTGGAAATACTGACTTTCCAGAAAATACAGATGCATCGAGTTCAGCCAGTGTGATTGTGGAAGATCAACAATTGATAGGAAATACAGAATATATGGCAGATGTCATTGTAGAACAGACGGGTGGAGATAAATTTTTGATTCAGACAGAAACGCCATATCCAGCTGATTATGATACATTGGTAGATCAGCAACAAGGTGAGCGTGATCAGAATTCTCGACCAGTATTATCTTCACATGTTGAGAATTTTAATGAATATGACGTTATTTACTTGGGATTTCCTAACTGGTGGTATGGAATGCCTATGCCATTATATTCTTTTTTAGAAGAATATGATTTTTCTGACAAAACGATTATTCCATTTAATACGTCAGGGGGATCAGGTTTTTCTGATGCTGTTGAAGAGATTAAAGAGCTTTGTCCTCAGGCAAAAGTTTTAGAAGGATTGACAATTCATGGTGATCAGGTACAAGATGCTAAAGATGAGATTGTCTCATGGATTGATAGTATCAATGACTAATGGAAAGGTGAAATGATTTTCATCCTTTTTTTATTTGAAATTTTTTGTAATGAGTAAAATATCTTTATTTGAGGTATGGACCTGATCTGATAGTCTACACTTACAAATGCTTTATAAGCATGGCTCAATATGATTGATAAGTATTAGACATATGCTTGTTTATTAGATAAGATGTAGTTAGAAAGGAAGTGGAAGGATATGAAAAAAATAGAATGCTTTTTATTCGTATTTTGTGTATGTCTATTAAGTGCATGTCAAAGCAATGACAATGTATCAAAGGTTAATGAACAACAGAGTGTTTCTGTACCTAATGAAACGATAAGTTCAGATGGAAAAATATTGATTGCTTATTTTACATGGGCAGATAATACACATGTGGATAATCCATCAAGTGTAGATGTTGATGCTTCGACATCAGCCAGTGTTTTAGCACCAGGTAATACAGAAAAAGTCGCACATTTTATCCAGGAACAAGTTGGTGGAGATATGTTTTCTATTATTGTAGATGAACCTTATTCCAGTGACTATGATGAATGTTTAGATCGTGCATCAGATGAACTTGCACAACAGACAAGACCTACAATTGTAGATACAGTAGAAAATATGGATGAATATGATGTTATATTTTTAGGTTATCCGAACTGGTGGTCTTCATGTCCAATGGCCATTTTCTCATTTATTGAAAGTTATGATTTATCCAACAAAACCATTATTCCATTTTGTGCACATGGGACAGGTGGACTGGGAAGAAGTATTGAAGACTTACAGGATGCTTTACCTCATAGTACACTTCTAGATGTATTTGGTGTTTATCGTCCTGATACAGATAGCTGTCAAGTTGATGTCAATCAATGGTTATCAGATATAGGAATGGTTGATTAGATGAAAAAGAATAAAATCATTTTAGATATCATCATGACAATATTATTAATTGTTGTGATGGGGTATCATCTATGGTCAAATTTTGTACACGAATGGCTTGGAGTCATCTTATGTCTGTTATTTATATGGCATCATATTTGGAATAGAAAATGGTATACAGCATTGTTTAAAGGAAAATATACACCAGTAAGAATCTTTCAAATCATCATCAATACATGTTTATTCATTGCTATGATATGGACAGCTGTAAGTGGCTTTATGATTTCAAGAGATGTCCTAAGCTTTATAGATCTTGGAGGAACATCTTTAGGAAGAACAGTGCATCTGGTTTCTTCATCATGGCTATATATTGTGATGTCTATTCATATTGGATTTCATTTCAATGCGATGATAGCAAAATTGAAAAGAAGTTCGTTATATATAAGACATCATCAAATATTCCATATAGTTATGATAGCCGTTCTCGTTTGTGGTTTGTTTGTCTTTTATCAAAGAAGAATGTGGCAAGATATGTTCTTTATGACTGAATTTAAGTTCTTTGATTTTTCAGAATTGAAACTTCGTTTTTGCTTGGATTATTTATTGATTATGGTGACATTTTCATTGATAGGAAACCAATTATTAAAACGAATAGCAGTTAAGTAAAATATGTAGAAATACTTATTGATAAGGTGGTGAAACAATGAATATCAATGAAATCAGTTTAGCATATAATGTTCCTGTTGACTGTATTCAGGATTTTGAAAATCAAGGTTTTTTTGATGAAGTCAAACAAATAAATGGAAAAAAGATATATGAAGAAAAAGACATACAAAAGCTTAGTTTTCTTATGACTTTAAAAAATGTAGGAATGAGTATACAGGATATGAAAAAGTATATTCAATATATAAGTGAAGGTGATAGTACCCTATCACAAAGAATAGATATGCTGACAAGATATCGACAGGCTTTATTGGAAAAAGCGCATACTTGTTATAAATCTATTGATATATTGGATTATTTTATTTATCAAATGAAAACTAAGCAATAAATACAACATATTGAAATTTATGTTGGATTTAAAGTTCTTATTAACAAATGAATGATATCATTCTGTTTTTAATTAAGATGATTCAAAGTTGAAATAAGGGAGGGTTAGTATGAAAAATATTATCAAAATAGTATTATCCTTAGTGATGTGTTTTTCTTTATTAGGTTGTCAAAATCAGACAGAACCAAATCGTACAAGTACGACACAAACTCAGGATCATCAGGAAACTGTTGAACAAGATGTGACATCAAAAGAGTCTAAAAAAATCAGTGTCACTTCGAATGGACAAATCACTATTTTTGAATTAAACGATAGCCAAGCAGCAAACTCATTATATGAACAATTACCACTGACTATTGAAGTAGAAAATTATAGTGATAATGAAAAAATATTTTATCCACCTGTTGATTTAACAATGACAGATGCAGTGAGTGCTAATGCTGTGACAGGAACATTAGCCTATTATGAACCATGGACAAATGTAGTCATGTTTTATGAAGATTTTGGCAGTGCCAGTGGTCTTTATGAACTAGGACAAGCTATTTCAGGAAGTGAATATATTGAAGATATGTCAGGGACAATAGAAATTGAAGCATATCTTGAATAAATATATCATGAAATGATTTTGAATGAAAATAATAGAATAATATCGAATGAAAAGTAAAAAGGAGCTGATAATTATGATGATTCAGTTTGGTGAAAAAACTTTAAAGGCATTATTGGTTGATAATTCTTCTACAAAAGCATTAAAAGAAAAGCTTCAAAATGGCTCAATCACAATTGAAATGGAAGATTATGCAAGTATGGAAAAAGTAGGTGATTTGATTTTGTATTTAGGACATATGTTTGTCATTTATTATCGACCTAATACATGGAATTTTACTCAATTGGGTCAAATACAGGGAATTTCTAAAAGTGAATTGATGAAAATTCTTGGTCAAGGAAATGTCACTGTGACATTATCACTTGATGAAGAGAATTGATAGAAGGGATTAAATGATTTTTTAATCCTTTTCGTCTATATTTATATTTCATGAAAGATGTCATAGATTGATAGTAAAGAATAGAATAACAGTGCAACAGGATTTTAGAAAGAATTTAAGTAGACATTTTATAAAAAATGTCAATATATAGACTTTATAAAATCTTTGTAAATTGTTTTTTTATGTAAGAAAGAATAATATAATAGATGTCGAGATAGCCATGATATATATGAATATATCTATTTAATAGTTGTCTTATATAAATGAAGAATGAAAATATTTTGATGACTGGACGGTAGTTATGAATGGATGATTATACATGGAAAGATAAAAACATTGATTTGAAGGAGGTCAAATATATGAAATATACAATGTTAGGAAATAGTGATTTAAAAGTATCAAAAGTATGTTTGGGATGTATGGGATTTGGTGATGCAACAAAGGGAATGCATTCTTGGACTTTGCCAGAAGATAAATCTAGAGAAATTATAAAGTATGCGCTAGATAATGGTATTAACTTTTTTGATACAGCGATGGCTTATCAGGGAGGAACAAGTGAAGAATTTTTAGGTAGAGCAATCAAAGATTTTGCAAGAAGAGAAGATGTTGTGATTGCAACTAAATTTTCAGCAAGAACACCTGAAGAAATTGCAAATGGTATTTCTGGAAAGCAACATGTCAGAAATTGTTTAGAAGCCAGTTTAAAACGTTTGAACATGGATTATGTTGATTTATATATTTGTCATTCTTGGGATGATCATACACCTATTGAAGATATATTAGAAGGATTACATGAATTGATTCAAGAAGGAAAAGTAAGATATATCGGTATTTCAAACTGTTTTGCTTACCAGCTTGCGAAAGCGAATGCTATTGCTCGTGCGAAAGGTTATGAAGAATTTATTTCCATTCAAGGACATTATAATTTGATCTTTAGAGAAGAAGAACGTGAAATGGCTAAACTTTGTAAAGAAGATAACATTGCTATGACACCATATAGTGCTTTGGCATCAGGAAGATTAGCTAAACATCCAGGAGAACAATCAAAAAGAATGCAGGAAGATAGCTATGCCAAAGGCAAATATGATGCTACAGAAAAACAAGATAGAATCATTATTGATAGAGTTATGGAATTAGCCGAAAAACATAATGTGTCAATGACTGAAATTTCATTATCATGGTTAATGTCAAAAGTGGCTTCACCTATTGTTGGCGCAACAAAACTTCATCATATTGATGGAGCTGTGAAAGCAACTGAATTAGAACTAACAGATGAAGAAAAAGCCTATTTGGAAGAACCATATCAACCTCATCGTTTAGTAGGAATGATGGCTCAAAAATAATAGATTTAAGGTGACTATAAACAAGAAGTATAAGCTTCTTGTTTATTGTTTTTATAGAAGGAGGGATATCAAAATGGAACTAAGAGTATTAAAATATTTTTTAATGGTTGCCAGGGAAGAAAATATAACAAAGGCTGCAGAATTGCTTCATATTACACAGCCCACTTTATCAAGACAATTAATTCAATTAGAAGATGAATTAGGCGTTCAGTTATTTGAAAGAAAACAACATAGCATTGAACTCACAAGTGAAGGCATGCTTTTTAGACAAAGAGCACAAGAGATGATACAAATTGAAGAAAAAATAAAAGAAGATTTTAATCATGATGCCCAGCATATCACAGGTTTAATAACGATTGGCTGTGGAGAAGCTTTAGGAGTGAAATATTTATCTCAAATAGTAAGTCGTTTTTCAAAAGATAATCCTTTGGTTAAATTTGAAATTATTACAGCTAATTCTGATACGATTAAAAATAATCTTGATAAAGGCATTGTGGATTTAGGTTTATTAGTAGAACCAGTAGATATAACGAAATATAATTTTAAAAAAATGGCACAAAAAGAACAAAGGGGAATTTTAACAAAAAGTGATTCTTCCCTCGCAAAGAAATCATTGATTAAACCTCAAGATTTAATCAATGAAAAATTATTAATGTCTAATCGTACAATGGTTATCAATGAAATAGAAAATTGGTTTGGAAAGTATTATCAAAATCTAAATATTGCAGCATATTATAATTTGGGTTATAACTTGGTTCATTTTATTAAAAATGATTTAGGAATTGCTTTTTGTTTAGAGAGTATTGATGAAATACGTGATTTAACGTTTGTTCCATTAGAACCAAAACTTGAAAGTCGATCAGTTATGGTCTGGAAAAAAGATTTCATTTTATCACCGGCAATGAAAAAATTTATTCAATATATCAATGATCATCACATATAAAAGGTTTCTCATGAAAATTGATAGAGGATTTGTTATAATGATGTATATCAGGAAAGTGGAAGTTGGGAGGGAACGATCAATTGAAAATAGTTCGAGTTGAAGAGCGCAACTCTGTATTGATTCAAGAGCTAGTTGATGTATGGGAAAGTTCTGTTCAAGCAACGCATTTATTTTTATCACCTGATGAAATTCATCATATTAAGCAGTATGTTCCACAAGCACTGACAGATGTTCCTATTTTGATGGTAGCAGAAAACAAAGAAGGCAAACCCGTAGGTTTCATGGGTGTTGCTGATCAAACGCTTGAAATGTTATTTATTTCAAATGAATACAGAGGAAAAGGGTTAGGAAAACAATTCATACAATACGCTATTGAAAATTATGCAATCAACAAACTCACTGTCAATGAACAAAATCCACTAGCGAAACGATTTTATGAATATATGGGGTTTGAAGTTTATAAACGAACAGCATTAGACGAACAGGGAAATCCATATCCCTTATTATATATGAAAAGAAGTCATTTATGAGGGTTGATGGAGGACATTATGAATAAGAAAGTCAAACAAGTGAATTATAAAGCTCTTTTGTTTGGAACATTAATTGGTGGTATCCTTGGCTTGTATCTTTATAATATAAATTTGATATCATATATTTTTGTCTGTGAAAAATATATTCATAAAATTTTGCATAAATGAGAGTTTGAAGGGAGTATCATGAAGGGATTGTCTGAAAAAATAATGATAGGAACATTATTTCCTTTATTGTTTTGTGGAATAGGTGATTTTCTTTTGAAAAAAAGCATCATTTATTTTAAAACAAAAAAAGATAAGAAAAAGCGATGTTTATCATATACTCATGGAAAGATTGTCAGTATCAGTTCTATGAAAACAAATCATAGTAGAGCTTATTTCCCAACTTATGAGTATGTCGTTAATGATGAAATCATAAGAGTAGAAATGAATTGAGGGTACAACATATTGCCAGTATGAAAAAGGAGATCAAGTGAAGATTTGGTATGATTATCATGATCCCAAATATAGTTATATTGATGGTTATAAACAAGATAGCACTGCTGCTGTAGGTGGAATGGTTATGGTAAGTATGACTTTATTGAGTGGTTTACTCGTTTTATTCTTTGTGAGGTTGGCTTAAATATAAGGCTGTCAAAGATTTTTGACAGTTATTTTAGAGTGTGTCAAAGGTCTTTGATTGATATATAGGATGACTTTAATTATGATGTGAATAGTATCTTGCTGTTAAGTGAAGTCTTTCAAATCTCACTTGATAAGTTCATCAAAGGAGATATAGAAAAATTGAGAAAAGACAGCTATAGAACTACAATATTGTTGTTAATTGTGATTGTTTTGATAATTCCTCTTGCAGTATTATTTCATTGGTATGGAATAGCAGTATCAGTATTCTTAGCGATTGTCACACTGTTTTATGCATTACGAGTAGCAAAATATGAACAGAAATACAATATACAGACATTTAAAGAGATACTTGCTCTTTTAGAAAAAAACTCGAATCAAATCAATGATCAATAAATTCATATCCAACATGACACAAAGCGGTTAGTCTATTATGATTAACTGTTTTTTATTAAAAAAGAAGTTTCAATAAAAGGTATAGTAAAAGAAAGTCACATTATGAATTTGATTGAATGGCTGAATTGCGATTGTTATAATATGAGTAGAGAAATGAAAATAAAATAAATGCTAAATCTATGTGAAGGAGGGGATATTTATGAAATTATTAGGCTTGTCGAGTGCATTTCATTTTAAAGCACAGCGTTTGGCTTTAAGATGGGCAAAAGAAAATTTACCAAAAGAAAAATATCAAGAAATTCATCGTTCATATCATATAATGAAAAAAAGAACAACCTTATTTATTCTTGTATGTTGCCTTCCAATCATAATGGGTTTTACATATTTGGCTATTGATGCACCTATTTCAAAAAGGGTAGAAGCCAAGAATACACCTCAAAATGCAACTGATTATGTCCTGGCAAGAGTAGACTATGATGGAAACTTTTATTGGACTCAAGATTCTCAAAAATATGAACACCCCCTTGCAAATTATGGATTATCTCCTGATGAATATGAGTTTGGTGATGAATTGAAAGTGTATGTAGATAATGAGCAAAATGTTATACAAGTAACAAATGTTGAAGAAGGTTTGACTGTTAGAGAAATGGAAGTTCTGGTTGGTTTACTTGGGTCAATTTTAGTTCCTATTTTACTTCTTTTATGTGTTTATATGCCCATCGCATATTATACATTTGGAAAACCATGGAGAGAATTTTGCCGTGAATTTAATAGATTGTAATTGATGGAGGAAAATTTCTTATGGGATTTTGGATTTTTGTGTTGATAATGGATTTACTTATTCCATGTGTCATGATTGGTTTTGGAAAATATTTTATGAAAAAGGCACCAAATGAAATAAATGCCATGTTTGGATATCGTACATCTATGTCTATGAAAAATAAAGAAACATGGGACTTTGCTCATCACTATTGTGGTAAAATATGGTATATATGTGGATTAATTACATTACCAATCACTATTATACTTATGTTTTCGGTCATTGGAAAAAGCACAGATTATGTAGGAACTGTAGGAACTATTATAGTGTTTGTACAACTTGTTCCTTTCATTGGTTGTATTTTTCCAACAGAGTTGACATTGAGAAAGAAGTTTGATAAAAATGGTAAAAGGCGATAAATGTGATTTTAAGAAGGTATTGAATTATGGATAAACATATAAAATTTAAGGAAAAAGGTTATGAAAAAATTTTGGGGAATTTGTAATAATGATAAATATACCGTTGGCTGTAATGGGGCAAGTATTTACATTTACGATAACAACGGTAAACAGTTACAAGTATTTAAAGATGCTCCTTATACTTATCGAGCAAAATTTAAGCCTCATACCCATATATTGGCCGCTAAATCTACAGCAGGCTTTTTACTTATATATGATTTAGATGAGTTAAAACTACTAAATAAAATAAAAACTGCACAAATTGGTTCACAAGACGATGGTTTTGTATTTAGCAATGATGGGAATTATTTATATAATATTGAAAGATCTGTTTATTTTACAAATACTAGATTAAGCATTTATAATATGAAAGATTATAGTGTTATCAAAAAATTGTTTGAAAATGATGAAAAAATAGTTCTTAAAAATTTGGAGTTTGATCAAAATAATACTTGTTATCTATTAGGATTTATGAGAGATGATGTAGGTGTATTTGATTATGGATTTATTGCAAAATTAGTTTCTAATAATTTAAAAGATATAAAAATTTTAGATAAAGATAAATATGAATATTTGAGTGCTTTTAAAAATTGGGAAGATCATGGCTTTTCTAATAAAGCATTGGAGTGGTCTTCTAAGCTGAAAAATATAGAAGCAATAGAAAAAACAACTATTATAGATACATATAATGATTTGGAAAATAAGTCAAAATCTATATTTTCAAAATTATTTAAAAAGTAATAAACAAGTTGAAAATTTGAGGAGGATTGTATGAGAAACTTTAATATAGAAAAAGAAATGTACAGACAAGCTGTTGAGCTAATTGAAAAAAGATATCCCAAAGGTTGGGGAGGTGCAGGTGTAGTACATACAGCAAATGGACATTATTTTACCAGTGTTAGTATAGATACTGCTAATGCTTCAGCCGTTTTGTGTATTGAAACAGGTGCAATGTTAGAAGCACATAAATTCAACGAAAAGGTTACACATTGTATGTGTCTTGTACGTGATGATGAGAACTCTCCTTATAAGGTTTTATCTCCTTGTGGGATATGTCAAGAGCGACTTAGATTTTGGGGAGAAGATGTGCAAGTGGCAGTCACTACACAAGACAATTCTTTACTTTTTGTTCCTTTACATGAATTGCAGCCATATCATTGGTCAGGAGCATATCCTAGTGATGAGTTAGAACATTTTGAGGATTGAAATCAATTTCGAAATAACATATTTTAATATAAAAAGTGCAATCAAGTAAAAAATCTGGTATGAGGAAAATGATTCAAAATAAAGTTTTATAGATGTTTACAAAAAAATATTATTTCCTCTTTAATTTATTTGATTTTTAAAGTAGTTCAGATAGATAAAATTGAATTTATATATTTAGGAGGTATATATGAAGTTCTGGACAGTTCAAACTAAAGATGTAATTGAAATTATTCAAGAAAAAGGAGTGTATCAACCGGATTTTAATAATAGTCGCTATTTACATATAAATAAGAATTTAAGTGATTTGTATTCTATAATATTACACTCTTTCAATCAAATAAATAAAAAAGATTTACCTGGTGTTATTTTTGCTTTTGCAAAAAATGATAACAATAGAATATGTTCTATTAATACTATTGAAGAGTTTAAAGAATTTATAAAAAGCAAACATGCAGTGATTGAGGGATTTTGGAAACAATTGGATAAAGATAATTCAATGATTATTGAACTTAATTATGAGGATAATTTTAATCCCATATTTATTGACATGAATGATTTTCAATTTTTAATGCCACCAATTATGCTTTTACCTCCATATACAGCAGAATCTATAAATAGAATATTGGAAGATATTACACAAGGTCAGATTTGCGTTTCTGAATTTCCAAGTTATGTTATTCAAGCTCATTTACCCTATATTGAAAAAAGAAATGTAATAAATATTTATCCAATGTTTGAATTAAATGAGTAAATAAATACCAGTTTATTAAGAAGTTAAATAGACATATTCTCAGTTATCAAATTGGATGTTAATGAGGTGAGGATAAATGGATAAAGAAAAAAAGAGGAAGTTTCATTTGGTGTTATATGGAATAGCTATTCCTGTTAGCTTATTTGCTTTATATACATTTATCTTTGTTTTTGATAATGGCATTGAGTGGAAAATTGCACTAATTATTATAGGTTTTGGTTGGTTTATATCCGCTATCTCTGGGTTTATAGAAAATTTGAAGAAATAGAATATTTTAATTTATGGAGATGTGTTGTTGTGATTAGAATTGAAAAAGTAAATGCAAAAAATATATGGGATATACTAAAACTGCATGTGAGTAAGGAACAGGAATCATTTGTTGCACCCAATGATTTGAGTATCATAGAAGCATATATTGCAATAACAGGAAATGGACATGCTTTTCCATTTGGTATTTTTGAAGATGAAATTCCTGTTGGCTTCTTGATGATAGGATATGATGTAGATGACTCATTTGATAATCCACCACAGATTGCTTATGGTAATTATAGCATCTGGCGATTGATGATTGATGAAAAATATCAGGGTCATGGATATGGAAAAGAAGCAATTTGTTTGGCTTTAGAGTTTATTAGATCGTTTCCATGTGGTAAAGCGGAATATTGTTATTTATCTTACGAACCTGAAAATGTAGGTGCGAAAAAACTTTATTCAAAGTTTGACTTTATAGAAAATGGTGAAATGGATGGCGAAGAAATAGTAGCGGTTTTAAAATTATAATATTCTGATAATAAGAAAATGAGTAAAACTTGAGAACGAGATACACGATTGATTTCAATTCTAACTTCGAATGCTTATAAATGTGTTAAATTCCAGTTTGGAGAATTGAAAAAACGGAATTTACCTATTAAGACATATAAACTCTTGACAATAAAGCTCCTATATAGTATTTTTTTAATAAACTACTATATAGGAGATTTTGTATGGAAATGAATGGAGGATTTCTTGTCACCAAAATAAAACAGCTTGGAGACCGGATTTTCGAGAAGATTCTCAGCGAAAAGAATATTGATGCGTTTAATGGAGCCCAGGGACGTATTCTTTATGTGCTGTGGCAGGAGGATGGTATCTCAATCAGGTCACTCTCGACTAAATGCGGATTAGCGATAACATCTCTTACTACGATGCTGGAAAGAATGGAAAATCAAGGGCTGATAAGCCGTGTTCAGTCTAAAACGGACAAAAGGAAAACACTCCTGTTTCTGACTGAGAAAGCACATGCCTTAAAGGGCGAGTACGATTCTGTATCTGATGAGATGGGCAGTATTTACTACAAAGGTTTTTCAGAGGAAGAAATTACCCGGTTTGAGGAATGCCTCGACCGCATCAGAAAGAATCTTGAGGAGTGGCAGAAGTCATGAGTATTTGTATCAAAGATCAGATTCAGAACATGAATATCGTGATTGGCTGCACAGTGGGGTGTGCATATTGCTATGCTCGCAACAACGTGAAACGCTGGCATATGATTGATGACTTCGCTGACCCTGAATTCTTTCCGGGTAAGCTCAAGATGATGGAAAAGAAACGTCCGCAGAACTTTCTTCTTACTGGGATGAGCGATCTCTCCGGATGGAAGCCGGAATGGAGAGATGAGGTATTTGCAAAGATCCGTGAAAATCCACAGCATCAGTTCCTGTTCCTTACCAAGCGACCTGATTTGCTGAATTTTGATACCGACTGGAAAACGCATGGTTTGGCATTACGGTGACGAGGAAAGCAGAACTGTGGCGTATCGACGCCCTTCGGAAAAACGTTAGAGCAAAACATTACCATGTTACCTTTGAGCCGTTATTCGACGATCCCGGCACAGTTGACCTTTCCGGAATCAATTGGATCGTTGTGGGCACCATGACCGGAGCTCAGAGCAGGAAGATTCATACGGAGCCGGAATGGGCATGGTCTCTGACGAACCAGGCACATAAGCTCGGCATTCCGGTGTTTATGAAGGAAGACCTTGTCCCTATCATAGGGGATGAAAATATGATTCAGGAAATGCCGGAAGAATTTAATAAAGTGTTAGAGGTACAGAAATCATGGAAGAAGTAATAAATGGAATCCTCATTCGTGAGGTGGAAACAAAGAACATCATGACTAAGTCTAGTCTGCCGGTAGGCGGTTACTCGGTCAATCCCTATGTGGGCTGTACACATGCCTGCAAGTATTGCTATGCTTCTTTTATGAAGCGCTTTACCGGGCACAAGGAGGAATGGGGCACTTTCCTTGATGTGAAGCATTGGCCGGAAATTAAAAATCCGAAAAAATATGCCGGACAGCGGGTGGTCATCGGTTCTGTGACAGATGGCTACAATCCACAGGAGGAGCAATTCGGGAATACCAGAAAACTTCTGGAGCAGCTGATCGGCAGTGACGCAGATATTCTGATCTGCACAAAGTCAGATCTTGTGGTACGGGATATTGATCTGCTGAAGAAGCTTGGACGTGTAACCGTTTCATGGTCGATCAACACACTAGATGAAAATTTCAAGAACGATATGGATTCTGCTTCGAGCATTGAGCACCGTATCGCTGCTATGAAGCAGGTATATGAGGCAGGTATCCGTACAGTCTGTTTCGTATCCCCGGTATTCCCCGGTATCACGGATTTTGAAGCAATCTTTGAGCGGGTAAAGGATCAGTGCGATCTGTTCTGGCTCGAAAATCTCAATCTTCGAGGCGGTTTCAAAAAGACAATTATGGATTATATCGCCGGAAAATATCCTGATCTTGTACCACTTTACGACGAGATCTATAACAAGCATAACCGCAGCTACTTTGAAGCACTTGAAGTAAAAGCTGAGAAAATGGCTAAGAAGTATGATTGTGCCTTTGTGGATAATGAAATGCCTTATGGCAGAGTCCCGCAGGGACATCCGGTGATCGTAGATTATTTCTATCATGAGGAAATCCGTGGGACAGAGAATACCGGAAAAAGAAATCGCTAAATTCCAGTTTATAGATTAATGACATGATAACAAGTTATTGCATAAAAAAATTCTGATCATAAAATCAGTACTTTTTAAAATTTTGTATTTTTTGTACTTATTTACAAGCTTCTTCGCTTGAATCTGCATCCCAAATTTCGCTGAAAAATCAAGCCTTTTTGAGTTTTTATAGTTCCTAGAGTCTCACAAAATCAGTTAGAAAATGATGAAAAAAATTTGTGTGCAACTCTCGAAGTCTGTAATCGCCTCAGGAAGTCTTTGTCTCATGAGTATTACTAAATCAACTATTTTTACTAAAATAAAAATGTAATAAAATAAGAAAACAATTATAAATATGAGTCATGAGCTATATACTATAATATGAAAAGAATTATATCTAAACATATAATATTATGGAAATTTAAACTTATTTATGTTATATTGTCTATAGAAGATAATTCTTCTCTAAAACGGAGGACCATAGCCTGAGTTGGAACCAGTAAAAGGGAGTTACCATAGCCTTAGTTGGTAGATTTAAGTTTTTAAACAGAGAAGGTCTTATGACTTTTCTCTTTTTTATTTTTATTAGTGAGGAGGTTATAGATATATGCGTTTATTTAGAGTTACAAAAGATTATTTAAAAGAAATTCAAAAAATAAGTTTGTTTATACCTCAACAAGAAGAAGTATTAGGTACAGTTTTGAGAATTAATGGTTATATCTATTTTTTACCTATAATCTAACCCTAGATAAATGTTGGTAACTATATTTAAAATATATTGATTATATGGTCTTAAATGAAGATATATTTTATCTAGATATGGGGTTCTGATCGTTTGAGGTTAGATGTGTAGAAAGATGCGAGCCCATATCTTTTTTTATGCAAATAAAAAGCCATGATTTTCATCATGACTTTATTTTATAGTTTGCTTAATTATTTACAAGCTTCTTCGATCGCTACAGCAACAGCAACAGTTGCTCCAACCATTGGGTTGTTACCCATACCAATTAATCCCATCATTTCTACGTGAGCAGGAACTGAAGAAGAACCAGCAAATTGAGCATCACTGTGCATACGTCCCATAGTATCAGTCATACCATAAGAAGCAGGACCAGCAGCCATATTATCAGGATGTAATGTACGTCCTGTTCCTCCACCAGAAGCTACTGAGAAATATTTTTTACCTTGTTCAACACATTCTTTTTTATAAGTACCAGCTACTGGATGTTGGAAACGAGTAGGGTTAGTAGAGTTACCAGTAATAGAAACGTCTACACCTTCTTTGTGCATAATTGCAACACCTTCACGAACATCATCAGCACCATAGCAGTTTACTTTTGCTCTTGGCCCATCAGAATAAGCTGTTCTTGAAATTTCTTTCACTTCTCCAGTGAAATAATCAAATTGAGTTTCTACATAAGTGAAACCATTGATTCTTGAAATGATTTTAGCAGCATCTTTTCCTAAACCGTTTAAGATAACTCTTAATGGTTTGTTTCTAACTTTATTTGCTTTTTCAGCAATTTTGATAGCTCCTTCAGCAGCAGCAAATGATTCATGTCCAGCTAAGAAAGCGAAACATTCAGTTTTTTCATCTAATAACATAGATCCTAAGTTACCATGACCTAAACCAACTTTACGATCATCAGCAACTGATCCTGGAATACAGAATGATTGTAAACCAACACCGATTGTTTTAGCAGCGTCAACAGCTTTTGTATCCCCATTTTTGATTGCCATTGCAGCACCTACTGTATAAGCCCAGCAAGCATTTTCAAAACAAATTGGTTGAGTTGATTTTACGATGTTATAAACATCAATACCTTTTTCATCACAAATTGCTTTAGCTTCTTCAATTGATTTAATATCATATTTAGCTAATGCAGCGTTAATCTGATCGATTCTACGTTCATAATTTTCAAATAATGCCATTTTCGTACCTCCATTATTCCTTTCTTGGGTCGATGTATTTTGCAGCACTATCGAATCTACCATAAGTACCAGTAGCTTCTTTAACTGCTTCATTAGCATCTTTTCCAGATTTAATCATATCCATCATTCTTCCAAGATTAATGAATTCATAACCGATGATTTCATTATTTTCATCTAAAGCAAGTCTGTTAATGTAACCTTCAGTTAATTCAAGATATCTAGGTCCTTTTAATTTTGTAGAATAAGCAGTACCAAGCATACTTCTTAATCCTTTACCTAAATCTTCAAGACCTGAACCGATAGTAAGTCCTCCTTCAGAGAAAGCAGATTGGCTACGTCCATAAACGATTTGTAAGAATAATTCTCTCATTGCTGTATTGATAGCATCACATACTAAGTCAGTATTTAAACCTTCTAATAAAGTTTTACCAACTAATGCTTCACTAGCCATGGCAGCAGAGTGAGTCATACCAGAGCATCCAAGTGTTTCGATTAATGCTTCTTCGATAATTCCTTCTTTAACGTTTAAAGTTAATTTACATGCACCTTGTTGAGGAGCACACCAACCAACACCATGTGTTAATCCAGAAATATCTTTGATTTCTCTTGAATATACCCATTTTCCTTCTTCAGGAATTGGAGCACATCCATGACTTGCACCGCATTTAACAGTGCACATTTCTTCTACTTCTTTTGTATAAATCATTTTTTTACTCCTTTCATCTTCAAAATGATTAGCCAGACAAATCAGAAAATTGTGCTTCTTTTTCTGATTGCGGTGAAGGAATTTCACCTACTGTGATTATAAGTCAAATAGCCTTTAAAGTCAATGTAGACTGTACTTTCAATGTGAAAAAAATGTCTAAATAGCCCGAATGAATAAACTTGCTTATTGCAAATAAAAATGAGTTATAGTATAATAGGTTTGCTAGTAGTAAATAAAAAAGAATAGCTTGTTACTATTCTTTTAAATCTCTCACTTTTTCAATGATTCTGATTGAAGATTGAATGCTTTCCATTAAAATTTCACGTTCTTTATGGGAAAGACTTCTCATAAAATGAATGACCTTTGCTTCATCTTTTCCCTGAATTAATAAATCCATATTTTCATGATTTTGTAAATTCAAAAGGTGATTCAAATCAATATCTAAAATCTGACAAATTTCAACTAAAATATCTAAACGTGGAAAGTTTGTATCTGTAACATATGCTGAAAAAGCACCAGGTGAAATATTAAGCATTTTAGCAATATCTTTTTGTGTCATATTCTTTTCTTCCAATTTCGCAGCTAAGACTTGACCAATTTTTAACATATACCTCACCTCATTTTTTTACATTATAGCGAAGAGTTATAAAAATCTGTAAAATATTCATTAATAATAGATTTATATTTGATAACTATTTAAACTATTGATATAATAAAGTGACAAATAGATAAAAAAGTAACTATATAAGATAAGGAGATGCCTATATGTATATAGATGATTTTTTTCATTCTCTCACTTTATTACAGCCCACATATCAATTGATTAATGAAGATTTTTTTCGAGATAAAAAATATATTCAAATTCTTTCAAATGATCAAATGCCTTTAGATATTCATATCAAAACTCCAGCTCAGAATTATTTGATTTATAGTGATCTTCATGATTTGAAACATCTTTATGCTTATGAATTGGATTCTCTTTATCATTATATAAATGAAATTTCACAATTTAAAATCACAATACCTTCTACACAGGCCATCTATTTAGAAGCGGGTATTTTAGAAGCTATTTATTTATATGATCATCTTTTTAAAACTTCTTTCAAACATTATTCAAGCTTATTATTACCATTATTTCATCTCTATCATATTTTAATAGGTCATCCATATAAAAATAAAGAAGCATACCCTCATACATATGCATTGCCATTCCTTCATCAATTATATGTCACAAGATTTTATTATTTTATTATTCAATATTGTTATTTTCGTTTTCAATGTCAACAGTCTCATTCTTTAACGCATCCTTATCATTTCGAGTTACTGGTGGAAAACAAACTGTCACAGTATTTACAATTATCACCTATTCATCATATTGCTGATCTAACATATTTAAACAATCAACAGCTTGATGATTATATAAGTCAAATGCTAAATGCTTCTTAGGAAGCATTTTTTTTAGAAAAAAATAAAAATTTGTGCAATAATATGTTCATCAATATCATTAGTATAGTGAAAGGGGGAAAAATTAAAATGAATCAAAAAGAAATTGATTATCTTATTCTTCAGATTCCCCAAATGGATAATGCTTTTGATGAATTATATGAAAAAACCAAGACAAGTGTTTTTGCTTATATCATGAGCATTATTAAAAATTACGATGATAGTCGTGACATTTTACAGGAAGTTTATGTGAAACTTTATTTAGCAGCTAAAAATTATCAATCACAGAAAAAACCATTAGCATGGATTTATACAATTGCTAGAAATGAATGTTATCTTTATTTAAGAAGACAAAATTTAACACAGGAATATCAGGATTATCTTTATTGTCCACCTGAAACGGACATGCATACAAAAATGATTTTAGAACAGTTATTTGAAAGTTTAAATGATCAGGAAAGAGAAGTGATTATTATGCATGCACTGTGGGGATTAAAGCATCATGAAATTGCCGGCTTATTAGATATTCCTCTAGCAACATCTTTATCCAGCTATCATCGAGGTATGAAAAAAATGAAAAAGATAGGAGCGAAGAGTTATGAATGAAATCAAAGAAGCTTTTACAAAGATTACACCAGATCGCTTAGATGATATTAAAGAAGAATTAAAAACGAGAGATGAAAATATCGTGATCGAAACAAAGAAGAAGAAAAAACGTTATCTTTTGACTCTACCTATTGTGGCAGTCTGTGCAGCGATGGTTTTCATGTTATGGCCTGCGACTCACTCCATTCAGACGGTTGTTGGTTTAGATGTCAATCCAAGTGTTGAATTGAATTTAGATGATGATTATAAAATTGTCGAAGTGAAAACGAACAACGAGGATGGGAAAAAAATTGTCGGCAATATGGATTTAAAAGGTAGCGATATTGAAGTTGGTGTGAATGCGTTGATTGGTGCTATGTTAAAGGAAGGATATATAGACGAACTTAAAAATTCATTACTGATATCAGTAACAGGGGAAAATGAACAAGAAAATGAAAAACTAAGACAACAGCTTTCATTAAATATTGATGAATTATTAAAAGCAAGTGATATTAATGGCTCTATTGTATCACAGACAATTAATGATCAAAATGTTGAAAATCTGGCGAAACAATATCAGATTTCAGTGGGAAAAGCTGAAATTATTCAACAGCTTGTTTCAAAGAATCCATTATATACATTTGATTCTTTAAAGAACTTATCTATTCATGAATTGAATCTGTTATTACAAAGCAATCAGGTTGAACAAGTTTCAATTACAGGTCATGCCAGTGAAAGTGGATATATAGGAAAAGACAAGGCTCAAAATATTGCTTTTAATGATGCTCAAGTATCTCAACCAACAGTTCAAAAAGTAGAAATGGATTATGATGATGGTGTGATGGTTTATGAAGTTGAATTTTATAAAGATCAGGTTGAATATGATTACGAAATTAATGCTTTGAATGGTGAAATTATAAAAAGTGAAAAAGATGGTGAGAGAACTTCTCAATCAGCTTCATCATCAAATCAGTCTTCAAACCAAAATTCATCAAACAGTTCTCAGACATCAACTCAACAGATATCACAGGATCAGGCAAAATCAATTGCTAAAAAACATGCTGGTGTTCAATCAGTATCACAAGAAAAAATTCATAAAGATTATGATGATGGTGTTTATAAATTTGAATATGAATTTGTAAGTGGTGATTATAAGTATGAATACGAAATTAATGCCATGACAAGTACTGTGATGAAACATGAAAAAGAATATGTTGGAACAGTCAAATTAACACAAAATGAAGCCAAACAAAAAGCTTTCAGTCATGCCAATGTTTCTTCATCAAATGCCTATGATGTAGAAGTAGAATTAGATCATCAATATTATGAAGTTTCCTTTAAATCAGGACAATATGAATATGAATATAAGATCAATGCATCAGATGGCTCTATTGTGGCGCATGAAAAAGATTATGATGATTAGAAGAAGTTTTATGACTTCTTCTTTTTTCTTAATAAATTCTTAAAACTTTCACATTTTTTATGTAATATAATGATGAAAGGGGTGGGATTATGAATATTTTGGTCGTAGATGATGAAAAAGAAATTGCCGATTTAGTAGAATTGTATTTAAAAAATGAAGGCTTTCAAGTTTTTAAATTTTATAATGGTTGTGATGCTTTACGTTGTGTGGAAACACAGGATATTGATTTGGCTGTTTTAGATATCATGTTACCAGATATAGATGGCTTAAAAATTTGTTCCAAAATCAGAGAAACAAAAATCTTTCCTATTATTATGCTGACAGCTAAAGAAACTGAAATTGATAAAATAACAGGATTGACTATGGGTGCTGATGATTATGTCACAAAACCATTTCGTCCTTTAGAGCTTATGGCACGTATTAAAGCTCAGTTAAGACGCTATACAATGATGTCACCTAAAAAAGATGAATCCGTTTTGACCATTGGTGCTTTAACAATTGATAAAGATAACCATCGCTGTTTTCTAGATAATCAATTATTGTCTTTAACACCAACTGAATTTTCTATATTATGGTTATTATGTTCAAATCAGGGAAAAGTAGTCAGTGTTGATCAGATTTTTCATGATTTATGGGGAGAAAAATACTATACCAACTCAAGTAGCTCTATTATGGTTCATATTCGTCATTTAAGAGAGAAAATGAATGACTCAGCAGAAAATCCACGTTATATCCAAACGGTATGGGGAGTAGGTTATAAAATTGAATAAAGATTATACGAGAAAGTTTCAACAGGAAATTCTCAAAATACATATACTCATTACAGCTTGTTGCTTTGTTTTTATATTATTTATTTATTTTTATATGGATTATGTTTATAATGGAGCATTTATTAATTTCTTACAGGAATATTTTGGATGGGATTTTGCACACTTTGCCTTGAGAAATCAAAAAACAATTATCTTTATGATTATTATGCTGGTCATTTTATTGAATTCTATCATTGTTGAAATTTATGCTATTCAAAAAATATCACGTGTCTTTTCACAAATTAAGATTCTTTTTCAAAAAGACAATCAGAGAATTGTTTTAGATGATTCATTATATGAATTAGAAAATGACTTAAATGAACTCAAACGAGAAAGTATTGAAAATGAAAAGAAGGCAATTGATGAAGTTCAGCATAAAGTTGATATGATTGCCTATTTGGCTCATGATATTAAAACACCTTTAGCTTCAGTTATTGGTTATCTCTGTTTACTTGATGAAACACCACATTTACCAGAAGATTTACGTCATCAATATACACATATTACTTTAGAAAAAGCATATCGTTTAGAAAGACTAATTAATGAGTTTTTTGATATTGCTAAACTGAATCAGACTTATACACCTTTACATAAAGAAAAGATTCATTTGTTGTATCTTTTAGAACAAATGAAAGAAGAATTTTATCCATTGATTTCACAAAAACAACAACATATTGAAATTGATATAAATGAAGATTTATTAATCAATGTGGATGCTCAAAAAATGGCAAGAGTTTTTAATAATATTTTAAAAAATGCCTTTCATTACAGTTATGAAAAAACAACCATTTTTATTAAAGCTTATCAAGATGAGAGTTATACACATATTCTTTTTGAAAATGAAGGAGAAACAATTCCACCAGATAAAATTCAAAATATCTTTAAACAGTTCTATCGTTTAGATGAATCACGTAACTCATCAACAGGAGGATCGGGACTTGGTTTATCAATTGCTAAAACAATTGTGGAACAGCATCAGGGATTTATTAAAGCCACAAGTGCTAAGCATCATACTGTCTTTGATGTGATGCTACCTCTTCATGAACTTTAGAAAATCTTAATAATTCATTAAAAATTTTAATTATTTTGTCCTCTATAATACAGTTATGGAGGATTTTTTATGAGAAAAAAAGTATTAGTATGTATTGCGGTATTAGTCATACCAGTTATCATTTTATTAGTCGATCATTTTTTATTAAAGGAAGATATACACTTATCTTATGGTTATGATACCTCATCTTCATGGCATGAAATTGTAGAACATCAAAGTGAGTATCCATCATCATTAATTGATTTAGCTTTAAGAAATAAAGAAACCATTCCATTTGTCGCTAATTATCCCACCAAACACACACAAGATATGGTGATGAATATTCAAAATGATTTAAAAGATAATCAAATGCCATTGTTACTACAATGGGATGAACGTTGGGGATATCGTTATTATGGTGATCAGATGATGGCTATTAATGGTTGTGGACCAACGTGTTTATCAATGGTTGTCAGTTATTTGACACAAAATGGAAGATACCATCCTTATTATATGGCACAATATAGTGAACAAAATGGTTATTACAGTCAAGATGGAACATCATGGTCTTTTATGATCAGGGGAGCACAGGCTTGTGGTGTTGATACTAAACAGCTTTCTTTGGATGAAAATCTGATAAAAGAAGAATTAATGCAGGGACATCCTATCATTTGCAGCGTGTCTAAAGGAATCTTTACAAAGACAGGGCATTTTATTGTTTTGTCTGAATATAAAAATGGGAAAATTCGTGTGTTAGATCCTAATAGTCAAAAAAAGAGTCATTATTATTCTTTTGATGAATTTTCTAATCAAATCAGAAATTTATGGGTTTATAGTAGGAATAGTTTTTGACTATTCTGTTTTTGTATTATAAAATAGACAAAAAATGGAGGTGCAAAAGTATGAAAATTTCAGAAATATTAAAAAAGAAAGCGACTATTTCTTTTGAGATTTTTCCGCCTAAAAATAAAGAAGGAGATATTTCTTCTATTTATTATACAATTGAGGAGTTATCTCAATTAAATCCTGATTTTATCAGTGTCACTTATGGTGCAGGAGGATCAACGAAAGGAAAAACAGTAGAGATTGCGTCAACAATTAAAAATCAATATAACATTGAAGCAGTTGCTCATTTAACATGTATATCTTCAACAGAATCAGAAATTTTAGATATCTGTCAACAGTTAAAAGACAATCATATTGAAAATATATTATCTTTACGTGGTGATTATCCTCAGGATGGTTTACAACATGAATTATCTTTTCATTATGCAAAAGAATTAAATACTTTTATTTCACAACATTTTCCTGGTGACTTTTGTTTGTCTGGAGCCTGTTATCCTGAAGTGCATCAGGAAGCCAGTTGTCTGGAAGATGATTTAAAAGCTTTAAAAGAAAAGGTAGATGCTGGAGCACAGTATTTAATTACTCAAATCTTTTTTGACAATCATTATTATTATCGTTTAGTCAAGGAAGCAAGAAAAAGAGGTATCAATGTACCTATTTTAGCTGGAATTATGCCTGTGACACATTCTAAATCATTACTGAGAACGGCAAAACTTTGTGGCTGTTCGATTCCATATGAATTATCAACGATGATTGAATCTTATTATCATTATCCTGAAGCTATGAAAGAAATTGGAATCAACTATGCGACTCATCAGATTATTGATCTGATTACAAATGGCGTGGATGGAATTCATATTTATACAATGAATAAACCAGAAATCGCTAAAGCAATCTTCCAAAGTATTCCAACTGTTTTAAAAGAGTTGAATCATGAATAAAAAAATCATTAGACACTATCTCAATGCGCAAACAATCATGGATGAACAGACTGAAAAACTTATAGATGTATGTATTGAGGAAGTCAAGCAATATGCTCAATTCAAAGCTGTTTACCAGCAGTTTCATCTTTCTCATCAGCCACTTATGATCAAAGAGATTCATTTTCCATTAGAATCACAGGATTTAGAATTTTATTTCAAAGATTGCCAGGAATGCATTGTGATAGCCTGTACATTAGGGCTTTCTATTGATCGTCAGATGAAATATTATGAACATATGGATATGGCAAAAGCAGTTGTGTTTGATGCTGTGAGTAATGCTTATTTAGAAGAGTGCTGTGATCAATATGAACAGTCACTCCATTTACCTCATCATACTTTTCGTTTTGCGCCTGGTTATGGAGATATCCCATTGGATTGGAATCAGATTTTTGCTTCCATTTTGCAGATCAATAAAAAGCTAGGTGTCAGTTTAAATCCATCTGGTTTATTAATTCCCATGAAATCAATGATTGGACTTATTGGAATAGGCAAGGATGTACAAAAAACATGTTTATCATGTATCCGCAAAGATGATTGTGAGTTAAGAAAAGGGGGACAACGATGTTACGTGAAAGATTAAAAAAAGATTTATTGATTTTTGATGGAGCTATGGGGTCAATGCTCCATCAACATGGATTGAAAGTAGGAGAAATTCCTGAAGTTTATAATATAGAACATCCAGATATTATTGTAGATATTCATAAACAATATTTGAAAGCTGGAGCCAATTTTATCACAACGAATACTTTTGGATGTAATCCTATCAAGATGAAAGAGAGTGGATATTGTTATTGTGATTTATTAAAGGCAGCCATCCAAAATGCCAAACAGGCTAGAGATGAAGTCAATCCTGATGCATATATTGCCTTGGATATTGGTCCCATTGGCCAGTTGTTAGAGCCTTCTGGAACATTAACATTTGATGAAGCCTATGAAATCATCGCTTCACAAATCCTAATCGCAAAAGATGATGTTGATGTTGTTTTATTAGAAACAATGACGGATTTATATGAAGTCAAAGCAGGCATTTTAGCTGTCAAAGAAAATAGTGATTTGCCTGTGTTTGTGACAATGACTTTTGAAAGTAATCAGCGTACGTTAACGGGAACAGATCCTTTGACTTTTGTGAATGTTGTGGAAGGATTAAAAGTCGATGCGTTAGGTGTCAATTGCTCATTAGGTCCTGTTGAACTTCAGCCGATAGTCCATACAATATTAAAATATGCTTCTGTTCCTGTCATTGTCCAACCCAATGCGGGATTGCCATGTCTGCATCATGGTGAGACTTGTTATCCAATGAGCAGTAAAGAATTTGTTGAGGCTATGCAATCTTACATCCAGCAAGGTGTCAATATTGTTGGAGGATGTTGTGGCACAACACCAGAGTTTATCGCTGGTTTAAAACAGCAATTACCTGCTCATAGCTATCCTCGTCAAAGAAAAGCTTATACGGCTGTTTCCAGTGCACATCAAACAGTTATTTTTGATGGTGATGTCATTGTTTGTGGCGAAAGATTGAATCCAACAGGAAAGAAAAAATTAAAAGCTGCTCTTCAAGAAGAACGCTATGAAGAATATGTCAAAGAAGCTATTCAACAACAAATAGCAGGTGCTCAGGTTTTAGATGTCAATGTAGGATTACCTGGTATTGATGAAACAAAAGTCATGGTGAATATCATAAAGATGTTACAGGAAGTTGTGAATTTACCTTTACAGATTGATTCATCATCACCGGAAGTCATTGAAAAAGCTTGTCGTTATTACAATGGAAAACCATTGATTAATTCAGTTAATGGAAAAGAAGAAGTCATGGAGGCTATTTTTCCAATTGTAGAAAAATATGGTGGTGTTGTCATAGGACTGACATTAAAAGATGGCATTCCTTTATATGCTCAAGAACGCTATGAATTAGCCAAAGCCATCATTGAAAAAGCAAAAACGTATCATATTGATAAAAAGGATATCATCATAGATTGTTTAACATTAACAGCATCGGCTCAACAAAAAGAAGTTCAAGAAACCCTCAAAGCACTCACAATGGTTAAAAATCAGTTATCAGTTTATACAACATTAGGTGTATCCAATGTATCTTTTGGTTTACCGAATCGTCCTTTATTGAACCGTACCTTTTTAACTTTAGCTTTACAGGCGGGATTAGATTTGCCTATTATCAATCCATTAGATCAACAATTAATGGATACCATTGATGCTTATCGTGTTTTGACTTATCAAGATCAGGATGCAGCACAGTATATTCAACATCAATCCAACCAAGTAGAACAGTCTGCTGTTAAAACATCATCAGCCTTATCTTTGTTTGATATTATTGTTCATGGATTCAAAGATGAAGTCAAAGCCAAAACTGAGGAATTATTACAGACACAAAATGCTATGGAGATTATTAATCAGACGATTATACCTGCTTTAAATCAGGTGGGAAAAGATTATGAAACAAATCGTATTTTTTTACCTCAGCTGATACAATCAGCTGAAACAACAAAATTAGCTTTTGAAGTTGTCAAAGCAACATTTTCAAAACAAGAGTCTTCAAAAGCAACCGTTTTAATGTGTACTGTAGAAGGAGATATCCACGATATAGGAAAAAATATTGTCAAAGTCATTTTAGAAAGTTATGGTTATGAAGTCATTGATTTAGGAAAAGATGTGAAAATGGAAAGAGTGGTAGAAGCCTATCAGCAATATCATCCTCAGGCTATTGGATTAAGTGCTCTTATGACAACAACAGTTGTTAATATGCAAAAGACGATTCAGGCTTTAAAAGCAGTGAACTGTCAATGTCCAATCTGGGTTGGTGGAGCTGTATTGACAAGTGAAATTGCTAGGGAAATTGGAGCTGATTATTATTGCGAAGATGCGATGGCATCAGTTCATTTATTACAGGATATTTTATAGGAGGCATTATATGGCATTAAAAGTGAAAATGAATACAATGGACTTGGATGATCTAGATACAGATATTCCATTGTTTGCGACAATTGAAGATGAGGAAAATGATCTTCAGGTTGATGAAAATACAACAATGAAAATTCAAATTAAAGTCAAAGAAGAACAGTAAATGGCTACTGTTCTTCTTTTTCTAATAATTCTAACCAACGTATACTCTTTGTTTCAATTTCATTTTCTAATGCATTGCGTTGATTGGAAAGTTCTTGAATATCATGAAAGTCTGTAACTTGATTTAATTGTTCATCTAACTGTTGAAGTTTTTGTTCAAGTGCAGGAATATCAGCTTCTAAGCTTTCTAATTCCTTTTTTTCAAGATAAGTCAGTCTGACTTTACGTTCTCTCATGGGTTTTTTAGTACTGGATTTGGGTTTATTTGAAGATGTTTGATTTGAAGTGATGATATAATCACTATAACCTCCATTATGAACTTGGATTTGTTGATGCGAAAATACAAATAGCGTGTCACAAAGACGATCTAGAAAATAGCGATCATGTGAAACTGTGATAATAATTCCCTGAAAGCTATCTAAATAGTCTTCTAAAATCTGTAAAGTTGTAATATCTAAATCATTTGTAGGTTCATCCAATAATAAAACATTAGGAGCACCCATCAAAACTTTTAAAAGATATAAACGTCTTTTTTCACCACCAGACAGTCTTCCAATAGGGGTATATTGAAGCTCTTTATCAAAAAGAAACTTTTCACACATCTGTTTCGCTGAAAATTCTCCTTGACGAGTTTTCAAATAGCGTGCTTCTTCTTGAATATAGTCAATGACTCTTTGATTGTCATCCATATCTTCGTGACCCTGTTTAAAATATCCTATACGAATGGTTTCACCGTATTCTACTTCACCACTTGTGGGTTGAATTTGTCCAGCAATAATGTGAAGTAAAGTCGATTTACCAGAACCATTGATACCGACAATTCCTACACGTTCATTTCTTTGAAAGAGATAATCAAAAGGTTGAAATAAAAGATGATCAAAACGATGAGAAATACCATGTAGTTCAATTGTTTTTTGTCCTAATCTTGAAGCAGTATCAATCATTTCCAGATTTTGTGTGACAGGTAAGTCAGCCTGCTGACTTAAAGCTTCATATCTTTGTAAACGTCCTTTGTTTTTGGTTGTACGAGCCTGGACACCAGCACGGACCCATTCTAATTCTTTTTTAAGAAACTGTTTTCTTTTGTGTTGAGCACTTTGTAGACTTTCTTCACGCTTAGCTTTTTGTTCAAGATAAAGTGAATAATTGGCTTCATAAGTATATAATTGACCATGTTCCAATTCAAGCATACGATGTGTGATACGTTCTAAAAAATAACGATCATGTGTAATCATGACAAGAGCCCTATTGAATTTTGTGAGATATTTTTCAAGATATTCAATCATTTCATGATCTAAATGATTGGTTGGTTCGTCTAACAATAATAAATCACAAGGCTTGATCAGTGCAATAGCCAAAGCGACACGTTTTTTTTGACCACCAGATAACTGACTGATTGGCTGTGAGTGATTGATAATTTGAAAACGATTTAAGATAGATTTGATTTCATATTCTGCCACATCATGACCCACATCTTCATAGACCTGTTCTAAAACGGTATTTTGAGGTTGGAAAGATGGGATTTGAGGTAAATAATTGATACGAATATCTTTCTTTTTGATAATTTCTCCCTTATAATCTTCTTGACCAGCTAATATTTTTAAAAGCGTAGATTTTCCAGTTCCATTTAAACCAATAAGACCAATTTTATCACGTTCATGAATGGAAAAGGAAATATCTTTTGCGATACACTTTAAATTGTTATATTTACTTAGATGTGATACACTCATTAACATATTGAATTTCTCCTTTATTGTTCTATTGTACCATGACTTTTTGTTTTGTAAATACATGTAAGGGAAGTGATAGATTGAAAAGATTATTACTCGTTTTCATTGTTTTTATGATTCTGTTAACGCCAGTGGGCGCACGAGCTGGTGGTGGCAGCAGTAGTGGCGGTGGTGGAGGCAGCAGCCATACGTCGTCGCATCGTTCTAGACGTTCAAGTGGAAATGGATCACCCATAGCAGGTGTGATAGGGATAGGAGCCTGTATGGGAATGATTGTCTACTGGAAAAGAAAAAAAGCCAGACACATGCATCAGGAAATTAAAGATGATTTATCTTTCGCTTATCAGCAGGACGATTTCTGGAATGAAAAAGTCTTAAAGAAGAAAGTTAAAGAAAAATATTTGATTATACAAGAAGCCTGGTCTAAGCAGGATTTAGAAACATTGAAAAAGCATTTAAGTGAATCATTATATGAACAATGGAAACTCAAAATAGAGTGGCAACAATATCAACAACAATATAATCAATTAGATCATATTCAATTATTGAAAGTCATACTGGTTGATTTACATGATGCAATTGATAATCAGCAGGACTTCTTTTGGGTTTATATAGAAGGCAAGATGAATGATTTAATGATAGAAAAACAAGAAGTGATTGCATCGAATCATGAGTGCTTTGTAGAATATTGGAAATTTGTGCGCCATGGAAATGACTTTTTATTAGATGAAATTAAACAACAGGATGAGGTTGAATCATGATCAGGGGTCTTTTTCGATGTCTGTTATGGATATTGCAGAAAGTGGGGCATCTCATTGGTTATATCATCGGTTTTGTTTTTGGCTGGATTCCACGTTTAAAAAAGCATATGAGTGGTGAAGAATTTGAGGAATATGTCTATGAAATACTTAAACGTATTGGATATAAACATATACGATTAACGCAAAAGAGTGGTGATTATGGGGTTGATATTTTAGCAACCTATAAAGGCATTCACTATGCTTTTCAATGTAAATATTATAGTAAACCAGTTGGAGTGAGTGCCGTTCAACAGGCTTATAGTGGTTGTGAATATTATGACTATGATGAAGCTGTTGTTGTTACAAATCAGACTTTTACACGACAGGCGCATGCTCTGGCAATGCGTAATGGCGTCATTTTATGGGATGGTGAAAAACTCAATCAGATGCGTCGTTTAGCCAATCGACATGCATTATTTTATCGTTTTCATCACCAAAAAATGCCACATCCATATGAAGATGTTTTACAAGTTATTTTGGAAGCTGGGTATGCTTCAACAGATTTGCTTTATCAGCATTTAAATATGAATATATCACGTATTGATTATATTTTGGATGATTTAGAGTTTTATGATATTGTTTCGAGTGAAGATGATTATGGAATCAGGGAAGTGTATATATCTTCTTTAGAAGAAGGATTAAAATTACTGGAAAGAAGTCATATTTAAAATAAACTATGTTATAATAAAGAAAATATGGAGGGATAAAATGTATAAAGAAGTTTCAAAACAGTTGATGTCTTTTATTCAACAAAGTCCAACAGCATTTCATGCAGTGGATACAATGAAAAAAATTTTAAATCAAAATGGTTATCAGGAATTATCAGAAAGCCAGAAATGGACAATACAATTAGGTGGAAAATATTATGTAACACGTAATCAGTCAAGTTTGATTGCTTTTCATGTTGGTCAACATTTAGAAAATTATAATTTTCATATTGTGGCTTCACATAGTGATTCACCAACTTTTAAGTTAAAAGAAAATGCTGAAGTGGAAATTAAAAACCATTATGTATCTTTAAATACAGAAGGATATGGTGGGATGATTTGTGCTTCATGGCTTGATAGACCTTTATCAATTGCAGGTCGTGTTATGGTTAAAGACAACAATACATATCAGACACGTTTACTTTGTTTTGATCAGGATCTTGTATTGATTCCAAATGTTGCCATTCATATGAATCGCAGTGTGAATGATGGTTATGCCTATAATAAACAAATTGATATGTTACCATTGATTGGAGGACAGGCATATCAATCTGGTGATTTGAAAAAAATGATAGCCAAAGAATTGCAGGTGGATGTTGAAGATATTTATGGCAGTGATTTATATTTATATAATCGTATGCAACCTACAATCTGGGGAGCTCATGATGAATTTATTTCATCACCGAGATTGGATGATTTACAGTGTGCCTATACATCTTTACAAGGTTTCTTAAAAGGGCATCATTCGCAAACAATTCAAGTCTTTGCCTGCTTCGATAATGAAGAAGTAGGTTCATCTACAAAACAAGGAGCAGCATCTACATTTTTATATGATACTTTATACCGTATTCATTATCATTTATTTCAAAATGATGAAGATTTCTATCGTGCAGTCGCTTCTAGTTTTATGTTGAGTGGGGATAATGCCCATGCGGTTCATCCTAATCACCCAGAAAAAACAGATCAGCAAAATGGTGTTTATATGAACCAGGGGATTGTGGTGAAATCACATGCTGGACAAAAGTATACAAGTGATGCTTTGAGTATAGCTGTATTGAAAGATTTATGTGAAAAAGCTGGCGTTCCACTTCAATTCTTTGCGAATAGATCGGATATGTTAGGTGGAAGCACACTAGGAAATATTGCCATGTCTCAGGTGTCAATGAATTGTGTAGATATTGGCTTAGCCCAGCTTGCCATGCATTCATCTTATGAAACAGCAGGAATCAAAGATTCATATGATATGATTAAAGTTATGGAGGAATTTTATAATAGCCATATTCAAGTCGTTAAGGATGGATATGTCATTGTAGACAAGGAGGGATAAAATGTTAAGTCGTTTATGGAAGTTTGTGATATATTCGATTTTTTCACTTTTTCTTGTAACATGTTTGTCTTCTATATTATCATTAGAAAAACAACAGAAAATCTTGCATATGCCTTTTGATAAAACTAACGAAAATAAAAAAAGTTCATAACGAACTTTTAAGAATTTTGATTGATTATCATGATAGAAATTTGATGAAGATATACGTATATTGTATCGTTTTAAGAATCCTACTTTTTGTAGGATTTTTTATTTGATGTCTATTTTTTGAATGATAATGAGCGAGATTGGAATGAAGATACAAATATAAATAATAATACAACAAATATCAATGATATCAAAAGAAATAGTTGTGTGTGAGAATAGGTGAAATATGATTTGGTCGGCTAGGAAAAAATAAATATATGAAAGAAAAAGAAAGACTATCAGTTGAAAAAATCTTTTAAGAAAATGTTTCATAGAAATCCCTCCTTATAAGTTTATCATAACAGAAGGGAACGAAAAAAGATATGAATTTCTCCATATCTTTAATAATAACATACAACAGGTATGTTGACGCTTAATTGACTATACAATGATGCAGCTACATCAAGTGGAAGATTGATACAACCATGTGAACCATATGTTTTATAACGATCTCCACCAAAGGCAGATTGCCATGTTGCATCATGTAAACCAATACCACCATTAAATGCCATCCAATAAGCAACAGGTGTTTCATATTCTGGTTTACCATCTTCTTGAATTTCACCGATTAATGTACGATTACGTTGCATAAAATAAATGTAATAAGTACCACCAGGTGTTCTCTTATCTGGATCACTTGGTAATCCAGAAACAATGTCTGATTGTAAAACAACATTCCCATTTTTTACAAACCACATATGTTGACCTGTTAAATCAATTTCTACAAAAGTATGGCCTATTCCTCCATTGCTGTAAGATGCCTGTACACCTGTCACAACTGGAGTTCTTGTTTCTTTTTTATGTGCTTTAATATCAGCAAGTAACCCAGTCACTTCTTTACTTTGATTTAATTTATAACCATAATTACCACCAGAAACCGTTCTTGTGCCATTAGCACCAGTAAATGTTTTAGCTTTTCCGATAATATTGATTTGAGGTGCTAAAGTTTCTTTGACAAATTTTGTAGCTTGTTTCTGAAACTCTTCTTCATCGTAATAATAATTTCCTTTTTCATCAATAGATAACCATTGAATCAAATCATTTCCATCTAAAACAACTTGACCAGATGTTGTTTGATAAGTAATTTTAGCATCACAATATTCCTTAGCTAGTTTTTGTAAATTTGTAATTGTTTCATCTTGTGATGTCAATTGTGGTTCTTTATAAATATGTTGCTCTTTTAAGTTAATAGAATCCTGACGTGTTTGAAAAGCTTTTTCTACAGCATTAATCAATTGATCATTTTGAATTGTTGTCCCAAAAACTTCTGGTGTAATCACAAACTCGTCATCTTTATATTCTACCTTGGCATCGACTGGAGCAATTTGTTTATCTTTGACATGCTGTAAAGAATTAACAGCTTCTTCTAATTGCTTTTGATCTGTGATCAATAAATCATTTAATTGAATCTCTGTAGATTGAAAGAAATGTGTAAACCATAGAAAATAATTTTGTTGATCTAATGTCTTTTGAATACTGTTGTTTTGATTAAAAGAAATTCCACTATCAGCTTGTTTTAAGGTTTCTTTTTCTCCATCAACAAATGTCAATGATAAAGTTTGATTTGTTAAAGCTTTTTCAAGTGTTGAACTTGCATCCTCATACGTGAAACCTGAAACATCAATATCGTTAATTGTCGTATGACTCATAAAACGATTGTGATAATAGAAACATCCAAAAAGATAAACAACAATAATCAAAGCACCTAAGATAAGTGCTGCTTTTAATACATGATCCTTTTTTATGCGAATCTTTTTTCTTGGCTCTCTTTCTTGTGTTTTCGTTTCCTCCATATATATACCCCTTATATTTATAGCTTTATTTAGAAGTATAGGTACTTTTCAGATAAAAGTCAAGTTATCCGACATTTTATGTAATTGAAATCAGTATTTTTTATGAATGATGTTGATTGATTTTTCATCTAAGAAAAGATATGAGAAAAAATCGTCATCATTATGATGACACAAATGAAAATATTTGACATTATTGACACTTGTTTGAAAATGAGTTTTTTAACATATGCAATCGTATCAAGGATGGTTATAAATCATAGGGATTGTTTCGATTTCGACAATATATTTATAGAAGATAAAATGATAACATAGAATAGAAAATGATATGAAAGAAGCCAATTTGAATATTTGAAAGTCTATGATCAATGAAATATACAAAAAAGAATCATGGAAATGTTGCATATGATTTGAAAAATTTGTATTTTTGGGTATACTGAAAGTGGAAGGTGATAAATATGGTTAATATGCAAAAAGTTGCAGTGATTGGATGTGGGTTTGTAGGAGCTACATCTGCATTTAGTTTGATTCAGACAGGTTTATTTTCAGAAATGGTATTAATAGATGCAAATGCCAAAAAAGCTGAAGGAGAGGCGATGGATTTAAGTCATGGGAGTGCTTATTTAACACCTATGAATATCTATGCCGGAACTTATGATGATATTGTAGATGCAGGAATTATTGTCATTACAGCAGGTGCGAATCAAAAACCTGATGAAACAAGATTAGACTTAGTTAAGAAAAATGTTCAAATTTTTAAGAGCATTATTCCAGAAATTAAAAAAAGAAATTGTGAAGGTATTTTATTGATTGTTTCTAATCCTGTTGATATTTTGACAGAAGTTGCTTTGAAATTATCAGGATTCCCATCAAATCGAGTTATTGGCTCAGGAACTGTTCTTGATACAGCAAGATTAAAATATGTTTTAGGTAAACATTTACAGGTTGATCCTCGTGATATTCATGCTTATATTATTGGAGAACATGGTGACAGTGAATTGGTTGTATGGTCTGGTGCGCAGGTTGCTGGTATTCATATTAATCATTTCTGTGAATTACGTGGTCACTTTAATCATGAAGAAGCCATGGAAAGATTGGCTCAGGAAGTTCGTGATAGTGCTTATGAAATCATTGAAAGAAAAGGAGCAACTTATTATGGTGTAGCAGTTGCGGTAAAACGTATTGCCACAGCGATTGTAAAAGATGAACATGCAGTATTACCTGTTTCTAGCTTGATGCAGGGAGAATTTGGTTTGAATGATTTATGTTTAAGTATTCCAACTGTTATTGGACAAAATGGTGTTGAAAAAGTTGTTGATATTTATTTGAATAATGATGAAAATGATAAATTACAATCAAGTGCCAGAGCTTTAAAAGAAGTATTGGATGATTTGGATTTATAAGAAGAAAGCATTTATAGAGTGAAGTCTATAAATGCTTTTTTGATATTTTCATAGCAGCAATTTCGTTGGCTTTTTGTAAAGCGTGAAACCAGGAATAGCCTAGCATACGATAAGCCATGATACTACCTATATGGCTATCACCAGCCCCGTTGGTATTATAAACGCTCACTGGAATGGCAGGAATATGAAAGTTTTCCTGTCGATTATAGAAATAACATCCATCTTTTCCAAGGGTAACGATTACAGGTTGATGTGTTTGCTGATATAAATATTGGCAGGCTTGTTCAAGCGTAGTTTGTTGTGTATATGTCAGGATTTCCTGCTTGTTTAAATGAATGATAGGATGGAGTGAAAGGATGTTTTGGAAAGATTGTTTGGGTATGTCCATCAAACGTGGACCAGGTGCAAAATAGATGCTTAAATGATCATGATTTTTTAAAAAATGATAAATCACTTCATGAGTATCTTCTTCGATTTCTAATCCACAAAGATAGACACATTGATATTGTTTCATATCCAATTGTTGAAACCATTCTTTTTGATAAAAATATTCAGCACCATGCTCACAAAGAAAAGTTCTTTCGCCCTGTTGATCTATAATACAATAACAACATCCATTCTTTTGATTGGTTTCAATAAGTATAGGAATCTGATTTTTTTGAAAATGGGTTTTCACAAATTCTCCATAAATACCTTTGCCAATAGGTGAAAAGAGGGTATAAGGAAGTTTGGTCTGTCTGAAAATAGAGGCCACATTCCAGGCACAGCCACCCATGGCCATGTTTTGACTGATTATATTTTCATCACCACATAGTTGAGGGAGCTGTTTAACATAAATATGAACATCACAAACACTTGAACCAATAATTAATGCTGATTTCATGATAAGTATCCTTTCTTTTTGATTTTTTATGAGCACATTATATCAGATAAGTCTATGTTTAGAAATGTTTTAGTGCTATAATGAAACAATGATGGGAGGGGTTATATGGATGATACAAATATGATGAGTGAGGGGTCTATTGCTAAAAAGATTATTTATTTTGCGATTCCTTTGTTTTTAGGTAATTTATTTCAACAATTATATAATACTGCTGATTCTTTGATTGTTGGAAATTTTTTAGGATCAAGTGCTCTTGCTGCTGTAGCGTCTTCAGGTAACTTGATTTTTTTACTGGTTGGTTTCTTTAATGGCATTTCTGTGGGAGCTGGCGTTGTGATTGCACGTTTCTTTGGGGCTCATGATCATAGACGCGTGCATTTATCTATTCATACAACTGTTGCTTTAGGAATTGTATGTGGTATTGTTTTAACGATTTTAGGTGTTGTATTTGCACCTAAGATTTTAATTTTGATGGGAACACCCCAGGATGTTTTACCTAATTCTATTATTTACTTTAGAGTCTATTTTATGGGGTCATTGGCTTTTGTGCTTTACAATGCTTTTACAGGAATCTTACAGGCTTTAGGTGATAGTAAACATCCGTTATATTACTTGATTATATCTTCAGTTATTAATGTTGTTTTAGATGTTGTTTTTATTACTGTCTTTGATATGGGAGTAGGAGGGGCAGCTTTAGCTACGATTATTTCACAAATTGTCAGTGCTGTTTTATGCTTTGTGCATTTAATCAAATTACCTGCATATCCATTAAAAGTCCAACAAATTCGATTTGATTTACCAATGCTGAAACTGGTTATTCAAAATGGATTGCCTGCAGGAATTCAAAATTCAATTATAGCTTTAGCCAATGTTGTTGTCCAAAGCTATATCAATAGTTTTGGACAGATGGCTGTGGCAGGATGTGGGGCTTATTCAAAAATTGAGGGCTTTGGATTTTTACCTATTACATGTTTTGCCTTAGCAATGACAACTTTTGTTTCACAGAATATTGGAGCAAAGAAATATGATCGTGTCAAAAAAGGAACGCGTTTTGGTATTATCTGTTCATTGGTCTTGGCGCAAATTATAGGGATGATCATTTTTATAGGAGCCCCATTTTTGATTGGCTTATTTGATTCAACTCAAGATGTTATAAGCTATGGAACAATGCAAGCTAGAACCGTGACTTTATTTTATTTTTTATTAGCTTTTTCACACTGTATTGCAGGTATTTTAAGAGGAGCAGGAAAATCAATGATTCCCATGATTGTGATGATGATTTTTTGGTGTGTCGTTCGTGTTTTATACATCAGTATTGCTTTGCATCTGGCTCATGATATTCATCTTGTTTTTTGGGCATATCCGATCACTTGGGCATGCAGTTCTATTGTTTTTTTATGGTTTTATCTGTTTTCTTCGTGGTTACCACGATTGGAAAAAGACAGTTTATGAAAATTTGTTAAAATATGGAAAAATAGTGATAAGTGGCGAAAATAAGCCACTTTTTTTGTGCAAAAAATCAAAAAATAAAGCATGTTTTTTCTATACATAAGGGTATAAATAGTATATAATAGTGGTATGAAGTGTTAAAATATGTATAGAAATGTATAAAAGTGGGTGATTTTGAAGTGTTCATTGGGGAATATAGACATAATATTGATACAAAAGGACGATTAAGCATTCCTGCCAAAATGCGTCTTGAATGTGGTGAAAAAGTCTATGTGACTCGTGGGAATGAAGGCTGCCTGGCTATTTATACAGTTGAAGGCTGGGAAAACTATTATCAATCACTCATGACACTTCCTAAAAGAAAAGCCGAAGTGAGAACTTTTATACGTTTGGTGACTTCAAGAGCGACAGATTGTGAATTTGATAAATTGGGTCGTATCAATATTCCACTTGTTTTAAGAAAAGAAGGAAATCTGGAAAAAGAATGTGTCATAGTCGGTGCAGGTGATCATATTGAATTATGGAATAGTGAAACATGGGATCATTTCTATGATGACAATATGGATCATTTCGATGAGATTTCAGAAAATATAGATGATTTAGATTAGGAGGATGTTATGTTTCATCATGTCAGTGTTTTATTAAAGGAAACAATTGATGGTTTAAATATAAAAGAAGATGGCATTTATGTAGATTGTACACTGGGTGGTGGTGGACATAGTCAGGAAATTTTAAAACGTTTAACAACGGGTCATCTCTATTGTTTTGATCAAGATCAACATGCGATAGAAGCAGCCAGACAGCGTCTATCTCAAATCTCTGATCATTTTACAATTATTTATTCTAATTTTAAAAATTTGAAAGCTGAGCTTGCAAAACATGGCGTAGAACATGTGGATGGAATTGTGTTTGATTTAGGTGTTTCTTCACCTCAGTTTGATGATGGTGAACGTGGCTTTAGTTACAATTACGATGCCAAACTGGATATGCGTATGGATCAGAATCAAAAATTAACTGCATACGATATCGTCAATTCTTATAGTTATCAGGATATTGTCACAATTCTGTATAAATTTTCTGAAGAAAAATTTGCCAAACAAATTGCCAGAGCGATTGAACGTCATCGTGAAATCAAGCCTATTGAAACAACATTTGAACTGGTGGATATTATTAAAGAAGCGATTCCAGCTCCGGCCAGAAGAAAAGGTGGACATCCAGCGAAGCGTACATTTCAGGCTTTACGTATTGCGGTTAATGATGAATTGAATGTTTTTGATATCGCTTTAAATGATGCTTTAAAAATATTGAATGTTCATGGCCGTGTTGCAGTCATTACATTTCATTCTTTGGAAGATAAGATATGTAAATATACTTTTCAGGAAGTGACAAAACAACCAGAACTTCCTAGGGGAATGCCAATTGTTCCTGAATATTTGAAACCAAGGTTTCAAAAAATCACAAAAAAACCAATTGTGGCGAGTGATGAAGAATTATTAGAGAATCATCGCTCTCATTCAGCAAAATTAAGAATTATAGAAAGGATATATGAGGATGAAGAATAAGAGAAAAGAAACAAGATTTTTAAGATTTTCAAAACGTTTATTAGTTATGAGTTTTATTGTTTTTGTTGTAGGGATTGTTGCATTAAATTCTTATGAATCAACAATTAATGTAGCATGTAATCAGTTGGAAAAGGATATTAAGACAATTGAATCAGATATTGATGGATTAGATATGAAAAAATTAGAGTTAGCTTCTTTTTCTCGTATTGAGTCTGTTGCTGAAGCGAAGGGATATACATATAAACAAAATACTGCCACAGCTGCTGTTGTAGGAGTTCCTGAAGAATAATGGCTTTGAAGAAAAATAATAATCAAAGCGCTAAAATTATATATTGTATTATTATTGCAGTCATTGTTTGTATGGTACTTAATGTCATTTACTTGGGAGCTACTGGGAAACATTTGATCAGTGGAAATGATATTGAAGGTTATGCTAAAGATCGAGGTGAAAGTAAAACAGAGATTTTGCCTGCTAAACGTGGGACAATCTATTCAAGTGATAATGAAGTTATTGCCAGTGACATGAAAACATATAAGCTTTATGCGATTTTATCTAAGACACATTTAACGCTTGATAAACAGCCAGATTATGTTGTTGATAAAGAAAAAACCGCCAAAGAATTATCACCTATTATTGGAATGGATGAAGAAGATATTTTAAACCGATTGAGTAAAGATACTTATCAGGTAGAGTTTGGAAGTTATGGAAACAATCTGTCATCTCTTGTAAAAGATCAGATTGATGCCCTTAATTTACCTGGTTTGGAATTTGAAGAAATCACAACACGAAATTATCGTTATGGTGATTTTGCATCCTATGAAGTTGGATATGCACAAGCAGTTACAGAAGAAATTAAAGGAAAGACAGTTCAGAATATAGTTGGACAAATGGGGATTGAGAAGGCATTTGATGAAGAATTGTCTGGAGAAGATGGAGAAAGAACTTATTTGGCTGACAATAATAATAATGTCTTGCCAAATGGAATTTTGAGTGAGACTGCACCTGTTGCGGGAAATGATGTTTATTTAACGATTGATAGTGATGTGCAGACGGAATTAGATATGCAGATGGAGAAAATGGTAAAAGAATTAAAGCCAGAAAAAGCAACCTGTGGTATTATGGATGCAAAAACTGGAAAGTTATTGGCTATTTCTAACTATCCATCATTTGATCCAAATGAACGTGATATTGATAATTATGTTGATTTATTTTTTAATGAACCTGTTGAACCTGGTTCAGTCTTTAAATCATTTGTTTATGGAAATGCGATTAATGATCATAAATTGGATGTGAATGATACTTATCAATCAGGAAAGTATTACTATAAAGTCAATGGAAAAACAGTTGCGACAATCAGGGACCATAATAATGGTAAAGGTTGGGGAACAATCAGTTATAAACAAGGATTTTATTATTCAAGTAATACGGGAATCTGTCACATGTTAAGTGAAAAAACAGATAAAGAATCTTTGCTTCAGGATTATGAAGATTTAGGTTTCTTTAAAGAAAGTAATATAGATGGTTTAGAATCTGCCTCAGGTTTTGCTGGATATAAACGTGAAGGAGAAAGAACATTAGAGTATTTGACAACTGGTTTTGGTCAAGGGTCAACATTTACAGGTTTGCAGTTAATACGTGCTTATAG
Source organism: Clostridium sp. AUH-JLR23 (assembly GCF_964238065.1). Taxonomy (NCBI): domain Bacteria; kingdom Bacillati; phylum Bacillota; class Clostridia; order Eubacteriales; family Clostridiaceae; genus Clostridium; species Clostridium sp. AUH-JLR23. Next base: position 37,376 of record NZ_CAXSKY010000010.1, on the reverse strand, counting down.
TGCGTTTGCAAATGATGGAAAAATGGTAGAACCTTACATTGTGGAAAAAGTTGTCAACAGTGATACAAAAGAAGCTCTATATCAGGCAAAAACACAGTACTCTAAACAAATATATTCTACTGATACTGTCAAACAGGTCAGAGATTTATTAAAAGGTGTTATTAATATAGAAGGAAGTACAGGATATAATTATCGTATGGATGATGTGAATTTGATTGGGAAAACTGGAACAGGACAGGTAGCATCCAAATCAGGTGGTTATCGTAGTGGTTTCTATACAAACAGTTTTGTCGGTATGGCTCCATATGATGATCCACAGGTCATTATAGTGATGTGGTATCAGGGAAGTTCTGCAAGTACTGTAGAATCTGCCAAAGTTGTTCAGGCTGGTATTCGTGCGGCTTTAAATAAATTAAATGAACAACCATCACAAGTTGTAGAAACATCTACATTTGTTTTAGATAATTATACAAATCAAAGTGTTGATTATGCAAAAGACGTTTTATCTAATCATCAATTATCTTCACTTGTTGTAGGAGATGGAAATGTCATTGTTGATCAATATCCAAAAGCACAGACTGAAGTGTCTTCCAAATCAAGGGTATTCTTACAAACCAATGGAACCAATATTACCATGCCGTCCATGACAGGATGGTCGCGTAAAGAGGCGGAAGCTTTTGGTGCCATGGCTAATGTAGAAATAGAATTCAAAGGTGTAGGTTCGATTTATGAACAAAGTGTATCGAAAGGTACAAAGCTAAAAGCTAATCAAAAAATTACAGTGACGGCAAAATAGGGGCTGAATTCAGTCCCTATTTTCATATTTTCAATATCATAAACATACAATATGTTGGTGATGTGACATGGTTTTTTCTAAAATGATACAAAAGATCAAATGGGTCAATATGGTCATGACCATTATTATTGTTTGTATTGTGATTCGTCTTGGCTATAGTCAGTTTATTGCTTATCAGGAATTGAGTTTAAAAGCAACAGAATCATGGCAACGTAGTTTTCCATTGGAAGCATCACGTGGAAAAATATATGACAGTCAGCATGTGACTTTGGTTGATAATCTCACAACATCTTCGTTGATTGTTGTTCCAAGTCAAATCAAAGATCCTATCCATACTGCCTATCAACTCGCTCAAATTCTAGAATGTGATGAAAAGACATTATTGGATAAAATACAAAAGAAAGTTTCAGTAGAAAGAATTCAACCAGAAGGACGACAACTAGATGAAAATAAAGCGTATAGCATTGATCGTTTAAAATTACCAGGGGTCTATCTTGTTCAAGATACTTTGCGATATTACCCATTTCAAAATTATTTAGCTCAAACTTTAGGATTTGTTGGTATTGATAATCAAGGATTGGTTGGTTTGGAGTTACAATATGATGATTATCTTTCTGGAATGAATGGAAGCATTCATTATTATATGAATGCCAAAGGACAAAATTTAAATATCTATCCAGCTGAATATGTTTATCCAACTTCTGGTATGGATATTGAATTGACGATTGATACACGTGTTCAGGATGTCGTAGAAAGAGAATTAAACAATGCTTATGCGACTTATGATCCAGATTCTATTTTGTGTTTAGCAATGGATCCTCGTAATGGTAAAATTCTAGCAATCTGCAGTAAGCCTGATTTTGATCCGAATGATTATCAAAATGCTGATAGTGAAATTTATAATCGTAATTTACCAATTTGGAAATCCTATGAGCCAGGATCAACATTCAAAATTATTACTTTTAGTAGTGCTTTAAATGAGAATCTTTTTGATATGGACAAAGATACTTATTATGATAAAGGTTATGAAATTGTAGGCGGTGTTCGTATTAAATCATGGAAAAAAGGAGGGCATGGTTTACAGACATTTAGAGAAGTTTTACAAAATTCTTCCAATCCTGGATTTGTTGAAATTGGGCGTAGACTTGGTAAAGAACGTCTTTATCAGTATATTCAAGATTTTGGATTAAAACAAAAAACAGGTGTTGATATGATGGGGGAATCTAGTGGAATTATGTTTGATTATGATAAGTTTAATGAAGTTGAACAGGCAACTGTGGCTTTTGGACAAGGCATTTCTGTGACGCCAATCCAGCTTGTTAGAGCTGTTTGTGCCTGTGTGAATGGTGGAAAACTCTATCAGCCTTATATTGTCAATAAAATCTATAATTCCAAAACACATGAAGTTGTCAGTGAAAAACAACCCAAAATGTTAAAACAGGTCATTCGTGAAGATACGTCAGCTAAAGTCAGAGATGCTTTGGAAGGTGTTGTGACGGATGGAGGTGGAAAGAATGCTTATATAGATGGGTATCGTATTGGGGGAAAAACAGGAACTGCTCAACGTGCTATCAATGGAACATATGCAGGTAATGGCTATATTCTTTCTTTTTTAGGTGTTGCGCCCATTGATGATCCACAGATTGTGCTTTATTTAGCCATGGATAATCCTAAAAAATGTGTTCAGTATGGTGGAACAACAGCAGCTCCTATTGCCAGAAAAATTTTCATGGATGTTTTACCAGCACTGGGAGTTCAAAAAGTGACACAACAACGAGAAAAAGCTTATGTCTGGACGGATACGAGAACTTTTGATGTACAAAATTATATTGGTAAGAAAAAATCAGAAGTGAAAAATGATCAATATGGTTTTGAATTTTTAGGTGAAGGTGACTATGTCATTGATCAATTGCCTCGTGTTGGAGAACAGATAGAAGAAGGTCAGAAAGTGAAAATTATGTTAGGTAATCAACAAGAGATCCGTTAATCAGTGAAAATGCATGTGATTATAGCTTACACTCTGGTCATAATATGATATAATAAAAAATTGATTGGAGGAATCATGATGCTTATACAGGAAAAAGAAATCAGACGTATTGTGCAAAATGAAAAGGAATATCGTTATGGTCGTTTTATGGATATGAAAGAATATTTAGAAAGAATGACGATCTCCTATGATGAAAATAATCACTGTTATAGAATCAATGCAAGAATTTCAATGTCAAATGATAAATTGATTGTATCTATGAAAATCTCACAGGATGGGGAGATTATTCAATCTCATTGTAGCTGTCCTTTAAAAGGACAATGTCGTCATATTGCAGGAATTTTGTTCTTTTTAAAGAAATTAGAAGTGACATCTTTCCCTTATTTTTATGAAAAAGATGATCATTGGAATAAGCAACAGCAACTCTTAAAAATAGAAAAACAACGACAAGAACGCATTCTGCATAAAAAACAGCAGGAATCATTAGATTTGATTCATTTATATAAAGATCAGTTATTAAGAGAATCTTTTGTTCCATTTATTTCACAACAATATCAGCTTAAAGTCTTTGTCCAACAAAAAAAGAATCAATTATGGGTTGCTTTTAAAGTTTTAACATCGACTCAAAGCTATATGATTAAAAATATTGATTCCTTTTTAAAAGCCATTGAACATCATGAACATTTACAATACAGCAAGAATTTTGAATTCATTCATAGTAGGGAAGCTTTTGATGAAGACTCTAGAGAAATCATTGATTTTATGAAAAAAAGCTTTTTAAAAAATCAGTTTATTCAACAGGGTGTTATCAAAGTATTAATGATACAGGATGATATAGATGAATTTTATAATATCATGAGTGCTTTGCCTTCTTCTTATTGTGATATTGCTTTTGATAAGAAGAATTATACGATTCCTTTAGATATTTCCTTGAAAGAAGACAGCTATGTTTTAGATTTAGCTGATTATAATGAATTTGAAGATGTGATGATATCCTCACAATATTTATACAGTTTTCGTAATGATACTTTATATCGCTATATGTTCCATGCGCCTATTCAAGCTATCACATTTATCAAAAAGTGGATGGAAACCAAAGGCGGTTTCTATATTCCTCAAAATGCTTTAATGGATTTTTATAAATATGTTTTATATGATTTAAGTGATGATATTGATTTAAAGACACATCTTTTTGATACCTATCATCAAGAAGATATGATTAATCTTTATGCTGATATGACGCGTGATGATCAGATTTGTGTTCAATTAGAATATATTTATGATGATCATATCTGTTATGGTTTTGATGAAGATAATACGCATAAATCAAAGAAAGCAGATTTAATAGAAGATTATTTGCGTCCTTATATTGAAGATATTGATGATCATATGATTTATCTTCAATATGATCATGATTTTACTTATCAGTTTTTAAAAGAAAGCTTGCCATATCTTTCGCATTATTGTCAGATTTTTGTCAGTGATGCCTTAAATAGTTTTTCTCAGGTTACACCAGTAGATATACAGGTGGGTGTTCATCTGCATCAAGGTTTATTGTCTATTGATATTCATAGTATTCATGTCCAAAAAGAAGAACTCATAGATCTATTAAAAGCTTATAAGAAAAAAAGAAAATTCTATAAGTTAAAAAATGGTCAGATTCTTTCGTTAGAAAATCAGGAACTTCAGGATTTAGATCATCTGACACATTCTTTATCACTGAATATGAAAGATATTGCGGGTGGGGAGATTCAAATTCCAACTTATCGTCTGTTTGAAATTGATCAGATGATGAATCAGGAATCTTCTTTACATTATCAAAGAAGTGCTGAATTAAAGAAATGGACGGAAGACTTTAAACAAAGAGAATATGATTTTGATATTCCTCAACATTATCAAAGTATTTTAAGAGATTATCAGAAGCTTGGTTATCAGTGGTTAAGACTGATGGAACATTATGGTTTTGGTGGTATTCTGGCTGATGATATGGGGCTTGGAAAAACATTACAGATGATTACTTATTTTGATAGTTTAAAAGGACAAGGAACACACATGGTTATTGCCCCTGCAAGTCTGATTTTTAACTGGCAGGATGAATTTCAAAAATTCTCTCAAGATCTAAAGGTTTTATGTGTTTATGGTCATAAAGAAGCCAGAGAAAAGCTTTTGGAACATAAAGAAGATTATGATGTTGTGATCACATCTTATGATTATTTGAGAAGAGATATTGAATTGTATGAAACATATCAGTTCCATACAGTTGTGATTGATGAAGCTCAAAATATCAAGAATCCTAAAACACGAAATGCCATTTGTGTAAAGCGTTTAAAGGCTAAACAGCGCTTTGCCTTAACCGGAACACCGATTGAGAATTCATTAGCTGAATTATGGTCAATCTTTGACTTTTTAATGCCTTATTATCTCTATCATTATCATTACTTTTTAGAACAGTTTGAACGCCCTATTGTAAAAGAACATGATGAACAAAAACAGGAACGTCTCAAACAGATGATTACACCATTTGTTTTAAGAAGAAATAAAAAAGATGTTTTAACAGAATTACCAGAAAAAATTGAACAGACGATCTATATGCGTTTTAATGAAGAAGAAGAGAAACTTTATCTGGCTAATCTTGTCCAGGTTAATAAATCTTTACAGGAAAAACTTCAAGTTCAACAGTTAGGACGTATTGATATTCTAGCAATGTTGACACGTTTAAGACAATTGTGCCAAGATTCACGTTTATTATATCAGGATATACAAGAGCCTTCTTCAAAGTTAAAAGGATGTATGGAACTGATTCATTCTTTAAAAGATAATCATAAGAAAATATTATTATTCTCTTCATTTACTTCATTATTACATTTGATTGAAGAACAATGTCAAAAAGAACATATATCTTATTATCTTTTAGATGGTTCGACTTCAAAAGAAAAACGTAAACAAATGGTTGATGCTTTCCAAAATGATCAAACAACACTATTCCTTATTTCTTTAAAAGCAGGGGGGTCAGGTTTGAATTTAACAAGTGCTCAAGCTGTCATTCATTATGACCCATGGTGGAATATGTCAGCAAAAAATCAGGCAACAGATCGTGCACATCGTATTGGTCAGTTAGATAATGTTCAGGTATTCTCATTGATTATGAAAAATACAATTGAAGAAAAGATAATGGAATTACAAAAACAAAAGAAAAACTTAGCAGATACTTTTGTTGAAGGAAATGAAGGAACGATTAGTACCATGAGTTTAGATGATATGAAATCGTTATTTGAGATCTCGTCATGAGATCTTTTTTTGTGCAAAAAATGCCTGTTTTTGGGTAAAAAACATGTAGAAATATGTCGAATTTTGTAGAAAAATATACAATATTTAGGCAAATGTGCATTTTATTTATTACAGACATAGGTGTTCTATAAACTTCTCTTGTGTTTTGATATAAAAATGCATTTTATATATCTATATGGGGAGGGATGAAAACATGAAGATCATCTATGATGAAAATGAACAAATGAATCATCATGAATTAAAACTTGTTTATCATCCCAAAAACAAAAAATTAGCGCAGCTTTTATTAAAACAATTTACTGAAAATTTAGGTGAAGTTGAACTCTATGATGAATACCATAATAAATATTATGTCCCCCTTTTAGCTATATACTATTTTGAAATGGTAGACCAAAAGTTTTATGCCTATACTGAAAAAGATGTCTATCGCATCTATTGTGTGAAAATGGAACGCTTAAAACAGCGGGTACAGGATTATGGCTTTTATCAGATTAATGTGCGGACACTTGTGAATATCAGACATGTGAAAACTTATAAAATTCAAAGAGGGAGTCGGCGTAGAATTATTCTTGATAACGATGATATTTTAATTTCCAGTCGGCATTATAAGCCGGAGTTTGATCGTTTAGAACATGATCTTAAACATGGCGAAATTGAAATATAAAAAGAACGAAAGAAAAATCTTTCGTTCATGATGCATCACATATAAATAAGGATGTAAGAAGCCAGGTTCATTTAGGCTAAGTCACAATCTTATTTATATCTTCTATATATTGATGCGGTTGCTGATGAGAAAAATCCCTTTCTTTTTTATTTTATAAGTTCATTTTCATACATCAATATACAGGTGTTCTTTAAAGACAAATTTATTATAACGAATAAACAAATAAAAAACGAATTGAAAAGCATAAAAACCATGAAAAGAATAATAAATTTACAGATTCGTCAAAAAAAGAATGTAAAAAAAATTACAGTTTTATCAAACTGTAAGATTTCCTGTTATTATTTATCTAAATCTTTAATTCCATAAAATTCATTTTTCTTTTCCACATTTTCACAAATATAATCTAATGACGCTTTATAAAAACGTGAGAAACGAATAAGTTTAGGAACAGAAGGTGTTCTTTGATCAGATTCATATTGAGAAACAATTGGTTTAGACATTTTTAATGCTTCCGCCACTTGTTTTTGTGATAATCCTGCTTCTTTTCTTAATGCTTTTAATCTTTGACCAATACTCATGTTTTCACCACCTTAAAGCTATTATACACTATGAAGATTTGCTTTAGGTAAATTCATCATAATTTCAACTCTTTTGTCATTCGACAATTTTCGACAAATTTCTACAAATGGGCATAAAAATGACCAAAAATGGGAGAAAAGTGGACTGATTTCTCATTGCAAATTGACTACAATAAAATTATCAAGATAATTAAAGAAGGGGAGAGGGAACAATGAACATTGCTGTATGTGATGATCAGCTGGATTATTTAAACTTGATTAAGAAAAAGCTTATTGAATGTTTTCATGAACCAGAAATGGAATTAAATGTTTATACTTTTTCTACAATTCAAGAGATGCTGTATAGTACAAAATTTCGTTGTTATGAATTTGCATTCATTGAAATGAAAGTCGAAAATGATCGTGGTATTGAAGCAGCTTATCGATTAAGAGAACTGAATCGTGCCTGTCAGGTTGTCTTTATTAGTGATCAATATTATCACATTCATGAAGCATTTGCGGTAAAGGCAAGGGAATATTTACTAAAACCCATTAATACAAAGCAATTTCAAAGTGTTTTTGATTATTTAATGGATTGGTATTTGCATCAAAATGTCAAATTTGTCATACCCATTAGAGAATTAGGACGTAAACGTATTTTTGATGTTGATGAAATCAAGTATTTTGAAACTTATTATAATGATTTAGAAATTGTAACGGTGGATGATCAGCATTTCATGACACATGTTAAAAATCGTTATAAGTTACGTCCAGTATTAAAGTCACGATGGTTTATGCAAGTGAATCAAAGTGTTTTAGTGAATATGAAATGTATTGATTTTTTAACAGATCGTAATGTTATTTTAAAATCAAGGGAAGTCTTTCCGACAAGTCGTAAAACATTGATACAAAATCATCTTTTATTTGAAAAATTTTTAAAGGAAAAAGAAGAAAAAGAAAAATTAAGGAATGGGGAGAAATAAATTGAGAATTGCGGTGATAGATGATGAAACATTTTACATTCAAGATGTTTATTCAAAAATGGAAAATTTTAAACAGTCATTTCATGATATAGATATTGAGGTTGATACATTTACTCAAGGAAAGGAATTTTTAGATAGTTTTGAGGAACATCCATATGATTTGATTTATTTAGATATTGAATTAAATGATATCAATGGTGTTCATTTAGCTCATATGATTCATGAGAAAAAAGCTTCAACAATGATTATTTTTATGACAAGTCATATGAGTTATATACATCAGTCTTATGTTGTTAATGCTTTTCAATATCTGACAAAACCATTAAAAGATCCGCTCTTTACATATGAATTGAAAAGAGCTATCAAACATTATCAATATATGCAAAAAGCTTTTGTATTTCCAACTTCACAAGGACGTATTATTTTTAATCTATCAGAAATTATATATTTAGAAACAGCTTATAAAAATTATAAGATTCATACAACACGTGGTGTATATTATGGTTCTTTAAAAGCTGTCAATAGTATTAGAAAAGCATTGTTAGATTATACGTTTGTTAAAATTCAAAGAAGTTTTATTGTGAATATGGAACATATTGTCAAAGTTGATAACATATTATTATATATGTCGGATGAAAGCATGCTGATGGTTTCAAAGAAACGCTATAAAGAGTTTAAAAGAAGATTCTATCAATTTCTAGCTGATAAAAAATAAGACCATTTTTGAGTCTTATTTTTTATTTTTGTAAGACAACTCTTAAAATAACTTGATCATGCTCCACTTCATATTTGGCTTCACCATGATAGCGTTCTGCCATTTCTTTAATACTGCTCACACCAAATCCATGAGCAATTTTATCTTTTTTACTTGTTTTATGAAAAGTTGGATGACTTCCTTCTGGAATAGAATTTTCAATATAAAGAATCACATGTGTCTGTTTACTTTGAAGCTTTAATGAAATATGTTTTTCATCTTCTATGTTCTCACATGCTTCTTTGGCATTATCTAATGCTAAACTGATAATTAAAGCTAAATCACCAGGAACAATACTTCCTAAATGCAATATTTTAGAAATATCTTCATCATATTGAATATCCTTTTCTTTAATACTTTGAATATGAGCATTCAATGCACCATCAATCGCTGCAATACCAGTATGTGTTAATGCCTGATATGCTTCAACATGTGTTTTTAAATTCTGTTCAATATAATCCTTTGCTTCTTCATATTCTTCTTTTTCCAAATGTGATTGTAAAATAATTAAGATGTTATTGAGATTATGATTAATCTTTCTAATCTCTTTTTGTTGTTGCTCTCTTTGTTGGTTAAATTCTTTTTCTTTCTCCAAGTTCTGTATAATAGATTCTTGTAAATGCTTATCTTTTTCATATTTCGTTTGCATTCTATCAAAACATATCAATGCAATAATACTGATCACGACAGTGAAGATATAAGTACGGCTTATACTCATTATACGAAATAGGGCAGGGTTATCAATAATAAATGTTAGACAAAAATGAATAAATATTAATATACTGAATATTTTAAATCTTTTTAAATTGAGATTAAAATGATTTTTAAAAATTAAAATAAAGATTATATAGGATACATAATTGGTGATACAGCGTACTAAAACTAAATATAGAGTTAAAAGATTCGAAAAATAAAAAGTAATTGTTTTGTTAAATATCCAAGAACAAAATAAATTAGACAAACAATATGCAGTAATTTTAATAATTAAAAATATACTGAAGTTTTTTAGCAAAATTATTAAAGAACTTTTATGATATTTAGATATAATCGTTATTATTAAAAATGTAATAAAATATATGCAAGTATTTAATAAGAAATTTGTAGAAAGTAATAATAGTACGAATGTAAATATATAAATTAATAATAACTTTTTTATTTGTTTACTATATATGTTTGAAAATGATATTTTAATATAAAAGTTTAATAATAAAATATCTAAAAGGACAATAAATGCTTTACATAATAGATTAATTACAATTGTCATAAATTACATCTCCTTATCTATAAAATTAAAATATTTTTCTTTGAATTCTTTACGAATTCGTTTGGTTAATGGAAGAATGTCATCATTAGTCATTGTGATATAGTCAAAACAAAATGATTTGACATGTTTAAAATTAATGATGATACTTCGGTTGAGTTGAAAGAAATGATATTCTAATAATTGTTGTTTAGATTTCGTTATGGTTTTAAGATTACCAAAATAATGATGTTTGGTTGTTTTTAACTTGTATTTACCATAACTTGTTTCTAGATAGAGAATTTGATCAGTTTTAATATAAACCTTTCCTTCAGTTGTCGAAAATAATACTGTACGATTTAAACTCTTATAAACCTGTGTTGCATGATGAAGTTCTCTTTGGAATAATTTCTTATCAATGGGCTTATCAATGAAGAGGTCTGCTCCAATCCACATAGATTCAGGTAAATAATAGTGATAAGCTGTAATGAAAATGAAAATGCAATTTGCTTTGATATCTTTAATTGTTTTAGCCAATTCAATACCATTTTGAGAGTCATCAAGCTCGATGTCTAGAAAAACAAGATCATAGGGTTCGATTCTAAATGCATCAATTAATTCATTACCATTTGTATATCCATCTATGATGGTGGGCTTAGTGTCATGAAACTCATAATTTTTAATCCTTTCCATAATATTTTGTACATAAAATAATTCGTCGTCACATATTGCGATACGCATAATTTCTACCTCCTTTTTGACAACTATCTACATTATATGACAAAGATTTTTATATCAGAAAAATACCCAAAGTGTGCATTTTTATAGTTAAAATATGCACAAATTTTATATATAGAATAACTTTTTTGAGTATTTTGGTAGACTATTGTCGAAAGGAGGTGAGGGTTATGTCAATCCAAAAAAAGGTTATGGCATTAGGTTTAAGTTTTCTTGTTTTAGGAGGAACAATGACCTCAGCATTAGCTTATGTATATGAACAAGGAACAAGATATCAAACAGTGACACACAAAAATATTCCAGCTTGGGGAGCTGCTCACTATGATACAACTTATGGAAGCAAAAAAACCATGACAAGTCAAATTGGGACATTTAAGAAAACAAAAGGAGAGGCAGCATTAGGAAATTTCGCCGAATTAATTACTTCTTCGAAGACAGTTATGACCAGTGCAGAAGGGATTCCATTGAATCGTGCAGTACTTGTGAGCGAACATGGTTGTAAAAAGGGAACGGTGTATTTCACTGGAGTAAGATCGCATGGGTTAGAACCAAGTAATACTTGTGATGTGACATTAAAATTTAGTGCGGATGACCTATTATTGTAAACGAAAAAAAGGACCTAGTTGATTAAATTCGACTAGGCTTTTTTTGTTATGATGACTTCTTTAATACGACGATCTTGAATCTTGGTGATCTGGAAAGTTATGTTATCTATGTGAATTGTTTTGGTTGTACCATCTTTTGGGATAGAACGAAGATGACTGTATATGTAACCACCAATGGTATTGTAGTCTTCATCTTCTGGGAATTGGATACCTGTTGCTTCAACAAGATCTTCAATATTTGTATTTCCATTGACACGCCATTGTGTTTCATTGATTTTTTGAATATCTGGGCGTTCACGTGAGTCATGTTCATCATAGATATTTCCAAAGATTTCTTCAACTAAATCTTCTAATGTAATGATTCCACTGATACCTCCAAATTCGTCAATAGCAATAGCAAAATGAATATTTTTATTTTGCATATCTGCAAATAAATCATCAGCTCTCATGGAATCTGGAATAAAGTATGGTTTTGTAAGAATCTTTTCAAATGGTTTCTTTTTTGTTTGGAGATTCAACAAATAATCTCTGACATGTAAGACACCGATAATGTTATTTTCATCGTTTTGATAAACAGGATAACGTGATAATCCAGTATTTTGAATGATTTTAATAATCTCTTCTTGCGAGGCATCTGCTGAAATATAAACAATATCAACAGAAGGTGTCATAATTTCAGAAATATCTGTATCATTAAAATCAAAGATATTTTGTAGCCATTCACTTTCATCTTCATCTAAAACGCCACGTTTTTCACCGAGTTCGATCATTGTCAAGATTTCTTCTTCGGTGATGCTATCTTCTTCAGCTTCTGTTTTTAAGTGTAATAGTTTTAAAACGGCATTGGTTGAAAAAGATAAGAATTTGACAACGGGGTTCATAATTTTTGCAATCATTAAAACTGTGCCACATGAGATTTTAGATACTTCATATGGTTTTTGCATGGCAATTCTTTTAGGAACCAATTCACCTAGAATTAAAGTAAAATAAGATAAAATAATTGTAATAACAATGACTGATAGTGTATCAAGGACATTTAATGGGATACTTGTGATTCCTAAATCCTGTGATACCCATTGAACAAGATACTCTGAGAAGTTATCAGCCGCAAAAGCACTTCCTAAAAATCCAGCTAACGTAATTCCAATTTGAATTGTTGATAAGAATCCAGAAGGTTCTTGTAGAAGAATTAATAAGCGTTTAGCTGTTTTTTCACCATTTTCAGCTTTTTTCTCTAACTGTGTTTTGTTTAATGATAGTACAGCAATTTCTGTTGCTGCAAAAAAGGCATTTAATAAAATTAAAATAATCTGCAATAATAATTGCGAGGGTATAGAGTCCATAACTTCACTCTCCTTTTATTTTTTGGCTCTATATGTTTGTGATACAAAAAAAAGACAACTACCACAACACTGCAATAAAAGTCTCGTTATTTCATATATAAAACCGGCTAATAAACTTAGCGTGATGTCGATTATATAACATCATGAAATGATGCTAACTACTCCCTTTTATGTGTTCTATTTTATCATATTGCACGTAACTGTCAATATTGTTATGATAAGAGTATGTAAAAAAGAGGTGAAGCATATATGAAACTTGAATTACTGGAATACGTTCATGAGCATTTGCCTATGGGCTTTACGCCTTATTATATTTATGCCATTATGGTTGATTCAATAGAAGTGGGGCGTTTAACTTTTAGAGAAGGAACCATGCAACAACACTATTTTGATGGTCATATTGGTTATCATATTGATGAAGCTTATCGTGGTCATCATTATGCTTATCAGGCTTGTTTGCTTTTACAAAAACAATTACAGTTTCATCAGGTGATTTTAACTTGTGATCCTCATAATCAGGCTTCTTTACGTACTATTCAAAAATTAGGCGCAAGATATATAGAAACAAAGGTTATTCCTGCAAAACAGCGTCGTTTTTTTGCGAGTGATGAAAAGGAAAAAATGGTTTTTATTTGGGAAATATAAAGTGTTTGTTTTATAATAATGGAAAAGGAGGCATAACATGAAGTTTGTACATATTGGGGATTTACATTTAGGGAAAGTCATACATCAATATTCTTTATTAGATATTCAACGTGAATTGTTATTTGAATTATTAACATATATGGATGAACAGGATATTCGTTTATTAGTTATTGCAGGTGATGTTTATGATCGTTTGATACCAAGTCAGGAGGCAGTGAATTTATTAGATGATTTTTTAAGTCAGGCTTTACTAACTTATCATATTCAGGTTTTAATGATTAGTGGTAATCATGACAGTAGGGATCGTTTACATTTTGCAAGTTCTATTTTATCGGAAAATGGTTTACATATTGAAACATATTTAAAAGAGAATATGGCTTTTGTAGAGTATGGAAAGACAAGGTTTTATTTATTGCCTTTTGTCAAGTTATCACAGGTGAAAATGTTATATCCTGATCAGGACATGCATGATTATCAAAGTGCGTTATCTTTTTATCTTTCCAAGCAAAGTCTTGACTATGATTATCAAAATATACTGGTCACACATCAATTTGTTGGACACTCTAGTGTCACAAGTGAATCAGAAGTTCCATTAAGTGTAGGAGGCAGTGAAATCATTGATGCTTCTTTATTTGATGATTTTGATTATGTCGCTTTAGGACATCTTCATGCACCTCAAAAGGTGAAACGTGAAACGATGCGTTATAGTGGATCTTTGATGTGTTATTCTTTTGATGAAGTGAATCAAAAAAAATCTATTGTGATTGTGGATACAGATGATTTGTCTATCACAACCCATGAATTACATCCACGTCAGACCTTAAAAAAATATCAAGGTACATTTGCACAGTTTATGCAAAATGATTTTATTGAGAAAAAAGATGATTTTTTAGCTTTTGAATTATTAGATGAAACCATTGTTCCTCATGCGATTGAACAACTTCGTGTTTTATATCCTCATCTTTTACAGATCACTTATCAATATTTAATGAAACATAATCAGACAAGATCATTTCAACCGATACAATCTATTCAACAGATGGATACTTTGTCATTATTTGAACAATTTTATCAAGATGTCAAAAGTCAAAAATTAAATGATTTACAAAAAGATGTTGTGAGAACATTATTGGAAAAGGCAGGTGAAGAGAGTGAGAATTATTAAATTAACAATGAATGCTTTTATGACCTATAAAGATTTCACTGTTGTTGATTTTGAAAATATGTTAGATCATGGCTTATATTTAATTAGTGGACCAACAGGTTCAGGAAAGACTACTCTCTTTGATGCGATTACGTTTGCTTTGTATGGAGAAGCCAGTGGTTCACATCGTCATGTTTCTTATTTTCGCAGTGACTTTGCGGATGCAAAAGATGAAACATATGTAGAATTGACTTTTGAATTACATCAGCATATCTATACAATCAAGCGTTCACCGACTTATTATCGTGAAGGCTATAAAACACCTAAAAATGCCAATGCTTATTTAGATGATGGAGAAAACATGATTGAAGGAGTTAAAGAAGTCAATGCCAAAATCAAGGAATTGTTGGGTGTTGATGTTCATCAGTTTAAACAGATTGTCATGATTGCACAAGGTGAGTTTACGAAACTGATTTATGCCAGCAGTGAAGAAAGAGAACGTGTTTTACGTCATGTTTTTCATAGTGAATCACTGGTTGTTTTTGAAAATCTATTGAAAGAACAGGTGAAAACTTACAAAGATCAGTTTTTATTATCATCACAAGCTTTATCATCACGTTTTTCCATGTTGCAGCTAGATTCTGCATTTATGGACATGCATCAACAGGAATTCCATCCTTCCTATATTCAGGAAGCCACTTTGGAAAATGAAAAGCTTCATGATCAGTTACAACACTATCAGGCATCGTATCAAAATGCGAAGGCAAGCTATGATCAGTTTGCGAATCTTTATTATCAAAAACAACAACAAAATCTTCAATTATCAGAATTACAACAAATCACACAACAATATCAGACTTTACAAAATCAAGAAAAGATGATGGCTTCATTGAAACATGATTTAGATCAAGTGACAGCCATCAAAGATCATCAATCTTTATTAGACCAGTATCAACAAATCAAACTGTCATATAAACAGTCCTTGAATCAAAAACAAAAAGTTCATAAACAGTTAGAAACTTCTCAAAAACAGTTTGAACAGCTTGAAAGAGAATATCAGCAATTAGAAAAAGAGAAACAACAAAAAGATCAGCTTTTATTAGATATTGATAATACCAAACAATCTTTAGAAAAATATCAACAATATCATCAGCTTCTCCAACAATATCAAAACCAATACAAACAATATCAATCTATGCAAAACGATTATCAAAATTTACAGTCACGCTATGAAAAGTTAGACAATCGCATTCAACGTGATCAGGAAAATGTCAATCGTTTACCTCGTTTAGAATTGGAGTTAGAACAAAATGAGAAAAATGTCAAAGATATTAATAAAAAAAGAGTCATGATTCATGAACTCAGTCAGTTTTATGATGAATGGAAATCTTTAGAAGATCATCACTATGATTTGTCAGTGAATTATCAAAAGAAGCATCAAAAATATGAAGATATATTAGTCAAATATCGCCATGAAGATGAACTTTTCCGTCGTCAACAGGCAGGCATTTTAGCATCTCATTTAAAAGAAAATGAACCTTGTCCAGTCTGTGGCTCAACGCATCATCCTCATTTGGCTCAACTGGAAACATCGGTTTTATCTTCTCATGAATTAGAGAATTTATCTCAACAGGTAGAAGTGCTTAATCAACAACAACAGGAAGCATATCAGGAAGTTTTCCAACAAAATGAACTTGTTCAACAAATGAAAACACGTATTGAGATGTTAAAAAAACAGCTGGATATTCAAGAAGAATTATCAAAAGAAGTTTTTATTCGTTTATTATCTGATATTGTACAGGTTATTGATGAACAGGAAAAAACATATCAGAAAAAATATAATGATGTGATTTATTTAAAGAAGATTCAAAAAAATCTGAAACAGGATCATCTTTTACTTCAACAACAAAATCAATATCTACAGGATATGCAAAATCAGATCATTGATAAAGAAAAACAGTTATCTTTATTACATCAACAATATACACAGCTTCAAGAAGAATATCATTTTTCTAATGAACAAGATATCTCTGTTTTATTGAAACATCAACAAATACAATTTCAACAGCTAGATCAGCATATTCATGATATTGAAAATCAATATCATCAATGCCAAAAAGATATTTCTGTTTATACGCATCAGCTTGAAACATTCTCTAGTCAAATAGATGATTTAGAATCAAAACAGGAAGCATATACACAGCGTTATCAGGCATTTATTGATCAATACTTTGATAGTGAAGAACAGTTTTTAGATTATCAAAAACGTCAACAGTCTATTTTTAATCAGGAAAAAGATTATCAGAATTATATCATTCAAAAAGAAGCATTAGGGAAACAAAAACAGTTTTTAGAAAAGAAAACCAAAGATTATCACATGACTGATTTGTCTTTAGAAAAACAGCAGTTAGATGCATTGGCGCAAAAACGTGATGAAACTTATACACAATATCATGAGACTTTACATGTTTATAAGCAAAATCAGGAAACATTAGATCAGTTAGATAAGGATTATCATAAAAACCAGGATATTTTTGAAAAGTATACACTTTATCAGGATTTATATGATTATACATCAGGAAAGAATCCTTTACGTATGTCTTTTGAAAGATATGTTTTATCAGCCTATTTTGAACAGATTCTTGAATTTGCGAATATTGAGCTATTAAAAATGACACAGGGACGATTTGCATTATATCGTAAAAAAGATGTTAAAGGTGTCAAACAGCAAGGATTGGATTTAAGTGTTCTGGATTATGAAACGGGAATGATGCGAGATATTCAGTCTTTATCAGGTGGAGAATCTTTTAAAGCAGCTTTATCACTGGCTTTAGGTCTATCGTCTATGATCCAAAATTATGCTGGAGGCATTGAATTAAATACGCTATTTATTGATGAAGGTTTTGGGACTTTAGATCATGAATCTATTGATCAGGCTTTATCAGTTTTAATGGATTTAAAGAATGATTATAAGACGATTGGTATTATTTCTCATGTTGATGAATTAAAAGAAAGAATTGATACTCAGATTATTGTAGAAAAAGGACAACAGGGCAGTTCATTACATATTGAAAGGGGATAAGCAAATGAAACTGATTTATAAATATCATCGCATGTCAGCCAAGGTTTCAGGTTTTGGAATCACTGAATATCGTTTTGAAAAGTTGCATGAGATCATTGATGGTTATGCAAGTGAAGGATGGCGTTATGCAGGGTGGATTCCAGTTTTACAAAGAGGCAATGGTTACATAGAAGAAATAGATTAGGTTTTTGAAAAAGAAAAAGTCGAGTCCTAATTGCTTTTTAGTTAAATTCTTGTATAATAGTAAGGTAAATATTAGAGAAGGGGTATAGAAAAAATGGCAAATAAAGTAAAAAATGATGCGATTACATCAAGAGATGAAGACTTTGCGAAATGGTATACAGATGTTTGTCGTAAAGCCGAATTAATGGATTATTCAAGTGTCAAAGGGTTTATTATCTATCGCCCATATGGTTATGCGTTATGGGAAATGATTCAAGCCTATATGGACAAAAAATTTAAAGAAACGGGACATGAAAATGTTTATATGCCGATGTTAATCCCTGAATCATTATTAAAAAAAGAAGCTGATCATGTTGAAGGATTTGCACCTGAATGTGCAGTTGTCACACGTGGTGGATTAGATGAATTGGAAGAACATTTATTGATTCGTCCTACATCTGAAACATTATTTTGTGAACATTATGCAAAGATTGTCAATTCTTATCGTGATTTACCAAAATTATATAATCAATGGTGTTCTGTTGTGCGTTGGGAGAAAACAACAAGACCATTTTTAAGAGGTTCAGAATTTTTATGGCAGGAAGGACATACGATTCATGCAACAGCAAAAGAAGCGAAAGAAGAAACAATGCGTATGTTGGATATCTATGAAACAACTGCCAGAGAATTATTGGCTATTCCAATGGTAACAGGTAGAAAAACAGAAAGAGAAAAATTTGCAGGAGCAGAAGAAACATATACAATTGAAGCTCTAATGCATGATGGAAAAGCATTGCAGTCTGGAACATCACATTATTTTGGTGATGGTTTTGCGAAAGCTTTTGATATGAAATTCTTAGACAAAGATAATCAGCTTAAATATGTTTATCAGACTTCATGGGGTGTTTCAACACGTTTACTTGGAGCGATTATTATGGTTCATGGTGATGATAATGGGTTAGTATTACCGCCAAGAGTCGCACCAACACAAGTGATGATTATTCCAATTCAACAACAAAAAGAAGGAATCTTAGATAAAGCTTATGAACTTCAGGCTCAATTACAGGCTAAAGGTATCCGTGTGAAAGTAGATGCAAGTGACAAATCACCAGGATGGAAGTTCTCAGAAGCTGAAATGCGTGGTATTCCATTACGTTTAGAAGTGGGTCCAAGAGATTTACAGAATGGTCAATGTGTTGTCGCTAAACGTGTAAATGGTGAAAAATTAACTTTAGTTCTTGATGAGACATTACCAGACAAATTAGCTCATTTATTAGATGAAGTTCATGAAGAAATGTATCAGAAAGCTTTAAAATTTAGAGATGAACATATCACTGATGTCACAACTTATGAAGAATTTAAAGACGTTTTAAATAACAAAGGTGGTTACGTTAAAATGCCTTGGTGTGGTGATGAAGCATGTGAAGTGAAGATTAAAGAAGACACAGCTGCAACATCACGTTGTATTGATACAGATGCTCACGCTGATGGGGTTTGTCCAATTTGTGGTAAGAAAGCAAAACATATTGTTTATTTTGCAAGAGCATATTAAAACTATGGAAAAAAGAAATGAACTTCATGATTTGAATTTCCAAATCATGAAGTTCACTTCTAATCACCATAGTTTTTTTATTCCTTGATTTTGACTTTTAATAAATGGATGAGAGCTGGAGCCTGATTATAGGCGATGATAGCCCCAGCAATATCTTGAGAAGATGTCATGATGCCTTCAATCTGACATGAAGATAAATCAATATGAGAAAGTGAAGCATGGAGAAATTCACATTGTCGTAAATCGCATTCATCAAAGCTTGTTTTTGTCATTTTGACTTCTACAAAACTGGCATTTTGTAGACAACAATGTTGAAACTGAACTGTTTTATTATGCATGAATGCAAAATTCGCAAATGAGCATAGACATTCTTGAAAAATAACCTGATCAAAGATGGATTCAGAAAAGTCAGTACCCATCAATTTACAGTTTTCAAAACGGACATGTCTAAAAAGTGTATGATTCAACTTGATATTGGATAAATCACAATGAATAAAAGTGACATTGACAAAATAACTGTTTTCAAAAGAAACATCTTGAAAATCAATATGTTCAAACTGACAATGTTGAAAGTCTTTATGTTTGAAATGACTATCAAAAATAGCTTCATCCTGATAATGTTGATCTATGATTGTGTCTTGAGCTAAATCTGTTTTGAAACAATGCTTATCCATAATGAACTCCTTTTCTGATATTTTTCATTATCATAACATAGAATGATAGAAAATGAAATCATACAGAGTTGTTCCTTTTCAAGATACATTTCTTCTTTTTTAGATGTGTTTGTGATAAAATAGGATAAAAATGAGGTGTAAGTATGCAAAAGAAGATTGCTTTAATTAATGATATGACAGGATTTGGAAGATGTGCGATTGCGGCTATGGCACCTATTGTATCCGCTATGAAGATACAGGCTGTTCCTATTCCTACTGCTATTTTATCAACCCATACCCAATTTCCCGTTTATTATTTTGATGATTATACATCAAGGATGAAAGATTATATCCAGACTTATAAAGATCTGCATTTAGAATTTGATGCCATTGCGACAGGTTTTTTAGGTTCTGAAGAACAGGTTGATATTGTGATTGATTTTATACAGACTTTTAAAAGAAAAGAAACGTTTATTCTTGTGGATCCTGTGATGGGAGATCATGGAAAATTGTATAAGACATATACACCTGCCATGTGTCAGAAGATGAAAGAACTGGTTCAATATGCGGATTTAATGACACCGAATTTAACTGAACTTGTCACTTTAGTTGATCGCCCTTACCCTGAGTCTTTGCCTTCATTTGATGAACTCAAAGAGATGTGTGAACAGTTATCAAGACAAGGACCATCTCATATTGTTGTGACAGGTATACCGTTTAATGATAAACAGATTTTAAATTTTATTTATAATAAACATGAAGATTATCAGATTGTAATGGTGGATCGCATTGGTAAAGATCGTTGTGGAACAGGAGATGTTATTGCGGCTGTCATAGCAGGAAGCTATTTGAATGGATTGAGTTTTTATGAAAGTGTCAAAAAAGCAACAGCCTTTGCTTCAAAATGTATTCGCTTTTGTGAACAGACACATGTCCCTCATCATTATGGTTTGAGCTTTGAAGAATATTTATATGAGTTAGGAGAAGATTTATGATTTTATATACAATACACGGCAATGGTTATCAGGATATCAGTGAATTAGCTTCATTAGAAGATGTTACAGTTTATGTTAATTTAACCAACCGTTGTCCTTGTGCCTGTACATTTTGTTTAAGACAGACAAAGGAAATGGAAGAAGGACATAGTTTATGGCTTGAAGAGGAACCGACTGTTGAAGATGTGATTAAAGAGTTTCAAAAATATGATTTAGATGATTTTCATGAAGTTGTTTTCTGTGGTTTTGGTGAACCCTTAGAAAGAGTAGAAGATGTGATACAGATTGCAGGGATTTTAAAGCATTTTCGAAGAGATTTACCTATTCGTGTTAATACCAATGGTTTAGCTTGTTTGATTCATCAAAGAGATGTAACACCTGAATTCAAGGGAAGAATTGATACAGTTTCGATCAGTTTAAATGCTCCAGATGCTAAGGAATATGATGCATTAACACGCAGTCGTTTTGGGATAAAGTCTTTTCAGGCTATGCTTGATTTTGCAAAGTCTTGTCGCGAGTATGTTCCATTTGTTGTGATGAGTGTTGTGGATATTATTGGTGAAGAGAAAATAAAGAAATGTCAGGCAATTTGTGATGATTTAGGCGTGACTTTACGTGTCCGTCCTTTTGAAGAATAGGAGAGTGAAAATATGCTATATATGACAAGAGAAGAACGTCAGATTCAATTAGAGAAAATGGTTAATACAAGAGATTTAGGTGGTTATGAAACACAGGGTGGAATGTATAGTCGTGCTCATAAGTATATCAGAGCAGCTGCACCTACTTATGCAACTTCAAAAGACATTCAGACTTTAAAGGATTATGGTGTTAAGGTTGTGGTTGATTTAAGAAGTGATTTTGAAAAAGAGTGTCAGCCTAATCCATTTCAAAATGAAAAAGATATTGATTATTATGAAGTGAATTTATTTGATTCTACTAAAGCCGCTATTGTTCCTGAAGAAGTGAAAACTTATAAAGACTTAGGTGGTGTCTATATTTATATGTTAGAAGGGATGAAACATAAATTTAAAGAATTGTTTGATATCTTTGTGAAATATCCTTATGAAGGTGTTATGTTTCATTGTTCTGCTGGTAAAGATCGTACAGGTGTCACTGCAGCTTTATTGTTGGATCTGATTGGATGTCATGAATATGATATTGTGAAAGATTATAGTGAATCTTATGAAAATAATATAGATATTAATGCGTCTTTGGCACAAATGATGGATAATGAAGAAGCGAAACAATATTTAAGATCTTCACCTCGATATATGATGGAGTTATTGGATTATTTAAGAGAACATTATGGTAGTGCTAAAGAGTATTTATTGGAAATTGGGTTAAAAAATGAAGAAATTGAACAATTAATTGAGAATTTTACAATTTAAAAAAGAAAAATGCCCTCTAAAATGCGTATATAAGTATTAGGAGGGATTTTTTATGGAAAAACATTTAACTTTAAAACAGAAGGATCATGTCGCAAGGAAAATTTATAAAACTTATCAAAGAGCGCAGTTAGATATCTTGTATTTGAATCAGCATTATAATTATTATCCACAGGTTGATATGTTTAAAGTGAAAGACACATCATCTTCATATCATAATGGTGATGAGAAAATGATTAAGCAATTAGAGCGTAAACAGAAATTAGAAAGTTTTGTTGGAATTATTCATCAGATACATAATCATTTATCAAAAGACACTTATGAATTTATTGAACATGAGTATATTAATTATTATCAGGCTTCATGGTGGATGAGCTTTTATTCACGTGCCAGTTATTATCGTATGAAACATAGAGCTTTGGATGAATTTATAGAGTGTATTCAGATATTTTGGAGTGAAGAGGAAATTTTATCTTTGTTGGAGTCATAGTTTGAAAAAGAGTAGAAAAATAAACATTTATTTTATACAATAGAAATAAGAAATTAAACATAGACATGGTTTATGGAATGGATATAAGGAGATTTGATTGATGAATGTAGAAATTATGAATGTTGGAACAGAATTATTATTGGGTGAAATTGTGAATACCAATGCCACACTTTTACAAAAGATATGCAAAGATTTAGGATTTAATGTGTATTATCAAAGTGTTGTGGGTGATAATCCTCAAAGATTATATGATTGTTTAAAGATTGCTTTTGAACGTGGGGCTGACTGTGTCATCACAACAGGAGGACTCGGACCTACGACAGACGATTTGACTAAAGAACTGTCAGCCAAGTATTTAGGCTTGGAAATGGTTTATAATGAAGAAGAAGCACGAAAAGTAGATATCAAATGTCGCTATTGTACAGGTGTTGACCAGATTCCTGACAATAATTTTAAGCAGGCTTATTATCCTCGAGACGCTTATATTTTAGAAAATGATATGGGAACAGCTAATGGCTGTGCCATGTCTGATGGACAACGTATGATCATTAATTTACCTGGTCCACCTAAAGAACTGCAATATGTTGTTGAACACTCTTTGATTCCTTATCTTACCAAATGGAAACAAGATACGATTTATACTTATGAATATTTAACAATGTTTATTGGTGAAAGTAAGATTGATGAAATGTTGAGAGATTTGATTGATGGTCAAAAAGATGTTTCTATAGCCTTATATGCTGGAGAAGAAACAGTACGTATTCGTTTGGCTGTTAAAGCATCTTCTCAAGAGGTGGCTGATGCTTTGATGAAAGATGTGAAGATGGAAATAGAACATCGTATGGCTGAATATATCATTCAAGAAAAAGATTTAAAAGCAGCTGTACTCAAAAAACAGCCCAAAATTTCTTTGACATATCATGGTGACTTTCGTTTTTATGATGAATGGTTGAAACCATTGATGCATGAGTCTGCTAATATTCATATCATGGTTGATACAAGACAGGAATCTCTTGGAGAAGTTGTCTGTGTATCTATGAATGATGATTATTTTGAAATTCCAACATTTGTGAAAGCTGAATATTCTTATGCGAAAGTAGAGGCTAGATTTATAGCAAAACTCTATCAATATATAGTGAGACATAATCAGTAAAAATATGGTACTTTTGAAAACTATTCCTATGTTTGTATGGTGAAAGTGTTTACATTTTAATAAAATTAAAAAAATATTGATAAAATCGACATAATTTTAAATTTTTAGTTGCATGAAAACAAACTTTATATATAATAGGAGTTGTCCAAAGGGACAATGTGTATATCATATCATAATATTCCTCGATATACATGGAAAGCAAAGTATTCATATAATTTACTCAAAATGATCCCTGTTAGAGGCAGCAGTCTAACAGCCAAATAGTGAACAGCAGCGCTATGGATCGATATAAGAAAAGAGCGATATTTCAGGGTGTATCGCTCTTTTCTTATGTCATTCATTTTGAAAAACTGGTAAAAGTTCAATGAATTTGGATGTGGCAGGAGTCAATGTCTTGCGTGAAAGATAAGCATATCCAATGCTACGTTTAGGTAAAGCATGCGTGAGATTCACTTCATAAATCTGGTGACTATCCAGTTCATGTTGTGAGAATTCTTTAATCACACAAGCTTTTCCTAAATGATTTTTAGCAGCTTCTAAAAGGAGATTATGAGAACCCAGTTCAATGCTAGGGTTTAATAAGAAACCTTGCATAGCAAAATAGTCATCAACAAACTGTCTGGAATTTGAATTTTTCTCTAACATGATGAGAGGTTCATTCACAAGCTCTTCCATTGTATATGAATGAGAGTCTTGATGTGAGCTGACAAAAATATCATGAATTTGTAAACATTCACGAATGGTAATGGCTTCATCATAAAGAGGCATATTAATAAATCCCAAATCAATATCTCCTGTTTTTAATAAGTCTATGATTTCCAGACTGGTGCGATTGACCATCTTGATTTTGACATGAGGATAATGCTGGTGAAAAAGAACAAGATAAGGCATGATATAGTTTTCGCTTAATGTGTCACCGGCACCTATAAGCAGTTCTCCCTGATTTAATTCATGAAAATGGGCAATTTGATTTTCAGCACTGGTAATTAAGGATAAGGCTTCAGAAATCTTCTGATGGAGGATTTGTCCTTCTTTAGTTAAAATAACCCCTTTAGATTGACGAATAAATAGCTGCGTATGTAATTCTTTTTCTAAAAGGCGAATAGCCTGACTGACAGCGGATTGTGAAATAAAGAGATTTCTGGCAGCGAGAGAAAAAGAAAGCGTTGAGGCTGCCTCATTAAAGATTTTATATTGTTCTAGTTTAATGTTCATATTAGCTCTCCTTATATCAATGTTTTTAAATATTAATTTTACTAATGTTTTGTTTTATTTTATAATAGAAGTGTTGATACGTCAATTATGATAAATTTTGATTGTATATAAGAGTCATATTTTATATAATATTGATGTAAAAAAGAAAGGATGAAGTTTTATGGCTGGTGTGGTTGTAGTAGGAAGCATGTGGGGAGATGAAGGTAAAGGAAAAGTTACTGATTATCTTGCCCAAAAAGCTGATGTTGTAGTACGTTATGCAGGAGGAAACAATGCAGGACATACGATTGTGTATGATGGAAAGAAATTTGCATTGAAATTAATACCTTCTGGAATTTTTAGTGGACATGAAGTCATTATGGGAAATGGGATGGTTGTTAATCCTAAAGCCTTTTTGGAAGAAGTCAAATATTTAAATGATGCGGGTATTGATACAAGTAAGATTCGTGTGAGTGATCGTTGTCATGTGATTTTACCTTATCATCTTGAAATTGATGCGATTCAGGAAGCAAGAAAAGGAGATCATAGCATTGGGACAACAAAACGTGGTATTGGACCATGTTATATTGATAAGTATAGTCGTATTGGTATTCGTATGGGTGAGTTTATTGATGAAGACTTATTTTTAGAAAGATTAAAAGAAACTTTCCCAATGAAAGTGATGGAATATCCTGAATTAGAAGGACAATTCACTGTTGAAAGTATTTTTGAAGAATATAAAGAATATGCAAAAGTGATCAAACCACTTGTTTGTGATACAGGAATGTTGTTAGATCAATATTTACGTGAAGATCGTAAAGTGTTATTTGAAGGTGCGCAAGGCGCTATGTTGGATATTGATTATGGAACTTATCCATATGTAACAAGTTCTCATCCAGGTGCTAATGGAGTGAGTGAAGGGACTGGTATTGGGCCTTTATATATTAAAGAAGCGATTGGGATTATCAAATCATATACAACACGTGTAGGAGCTGGACCTTTCCCAACAGAATTACATGATGAAATTGGAGATTTCATTCGTGAAAGAGGACATGAATATGGAACAGTGACACAACGTGCAAGACGTACAGGATGGTTTGACGCTGTGGTTGTTAATCAATCACGTAGAATGTCTAGTTTAACAGGAATTGCTTTAATGTTATTGGATGTTTTAAGTGGATTAGATACCATTAAAATCTGTAAAGCTTATAAATATAAAGGTGAAGTGATTCATGGTTTACCTTCTACAATTAAGGGTATTGAAGAAGTGGAACCTATTTATGAAGAAATGCCTGGATGGAAAGAAGATATTACACATGTGAAATCTTTTGAAGAATTACCAGTCAATTGTCAAAATTATATCAGACGTATTGAAGAATTAATTCATTGTCCAATTGTCATGTTCTCAGTTGGACCAGATAGAGAACAGACAGTTGTTTTAAAAGATATTCAATTTTAAGGAGGGAAATGAGTGAAGAGAGAATTAGTCATTGTTTTAGACTTTGGTGGTCAGTATAATCAGTTAGTGGCTAGACGTGTTCGAGAATGTAATGTTTATTGTGAAATTTATTCATATAAAACTGATCTTGAAAAGATTAAAGAAATGAATCCTAAGGGAATTATTTTAACAGGTGGACCTAACAGCTGTTATGAAGCAGATTCACCTACATATTCAAAAGAATTGTTTGAACTTGGTATTCCTGTTTTAGGATTATGTTATGGGGCACAATTAATGCAACATGTTTTAGGTGGTAAAGTAGAACGTGCTGATGTCAGAGAATATGGAAAATCTCATTTAATTGTGAGTAAAGAAAATTCAGCTTTATTTACTCATGTGCCTAAAGAATCAACTTGCTGGATGAGTCATTTTGATTATATTTCTGAGATTGCTGATGGATTTGAAATTTCATCTTATACAAAAGATTGTCCAGTGGCTTCATGTGAAAATGAAGCAAAGAAATTGTATGCCATTCAATTCCATCCTGAAGTTTTACATACAGAATATGGAAAAACAATTTTATCTAACTTTGTCTTGAATGTTTGTGGATGTTCAGGAGATTGGCGTATGGATTCATTTGTTGAAGAACAAATCAAAGCGATTAGAGAAAAAGTTGGAGATGGAAAAGTTTTATGTGCCTTATCTGGTGGAGTGGATTCATCAGTAGCAGCAGTTCTTCTTTCTAAAGCGATTGGAAATCAATTGACTTGTGTATTTGTTGATCATGGATTACTTCGTAAAAACGAAGGTGATGAAGTGGAAGCTGTTTTTGGACCTGAAGGACCATATGAATTAAACTTCATTAGAGTGAATGCACAAGAAAGATATTATGAAAAATTAAAAGGTGTGACTGAACCTGAAGCGAAAAGAAAAATTATTGGTGAAGAGTTCATTCGTGTCTTTGAAGAAGAAGCAAAAAAGATTGGTGCTGTTGATTTCTTAGTTCAAGGAACAATTTATCCAGATGTTGTTGAAAGTGGATTAGGTGGAGAATCTGCGGTCATCAAGTCACATCATAACGTTGGTGGACTTCCTGATTATGTAGATTTTAGAGAAATCATTGAACCATTAAGAGATTTATTTAAAGATGAAGTTCGTAAAGTGGGATTGGAATTAGGTATTCCTGAATATTTAGTATTCAGACAACCATTCCCAGGACCAGGACTTGGTATTCGTATTATTGGTGAAGTCACTGCTGAAAAAGTCAGAATTGTACAAGATGCAGACGCTATTTATCGTGAAGAAATTGCCAATGCTGGATTAGATCGTACAATTGGTCAATACTTTGCAGCACTCACAAATATGCGTTCTGTTGGTGTCATGGGTGATGAAAGAACTTATGATTATGCGATAGCTTTACGTGCTGTCAATACAATTGACTTTATGACTGCAGAAGCTGCACAAATTCCTTATGAAGTCTTAAATAAAGTGATGTCAAGAATTATTAATGAGGTTCGTGGTGTGAATAGAGTATTCTATGATATTACATCGAAGCCTCCTGGGACAATAGAGTTTGAATAAAACGAAGTACCGTAAAAACCCAGTATTTATGCGGGTTTGCGGCGTTTACAGAAGTCTTTTGATAACAATTTGATAACAGCCATACAAGATCCATTATTCTTGCAATCCGGTGGTTTATGGGTTACAGAATGATTGACAAGCGGTTGTGTGGCAAAAGAAATCCATATTAGAAAGCCCTTAGCTGTGGGTAGTAACTCATAGCTAAGGGCTTTTTGTCGTTCTTTCAACTTGCTTTAAAGAGAAAGGAAATTATTCAATGATTTTTCGGTTGCCAAAATACTGTGTCAAAATTAAAACTAAAGCGATGCAGGCAAGCAGTCCATCTTGTATGCCAAATGGAAGCATAAACATCATCAATATCATAGTAACAACACAGTTTATTACGGAAAGGGCGAGTCCCCACATTCTATTTTTTAGAAGTCCTATAGCACCGATGATTCGCATAACACCGAAAATCGCACCCATAAATAAAATCATATATAGGTTGTCTTGGAAATATTGGAGCTTAAAAGAAAAATATTGTCCGATGTCAAATTTGCCAGAACCCAAAATTAGCGCAGGAAGGGCACATAAAACACCACCGATTTCCATAAATCCACCGTGAATTATCATTAACCAAGCAGCTATTTTATATCGTTTCATGCTGTAACCTCCTGCTGACTCTATTTTAACTTATCTTTGAATACTTCGACTAATGCGTCGCTTAATTCCTGCGAAGGAACTTTCGCCCAGATTTGTGTGGTATCGTATTTCGGATAGTAGTAACGCCAGCGGTCATAATCATCCTTGCTGATTTCACCGGCAGAGAGCTTGTCCGCCTGCTCTTTCCAAGCATAGAGCATTTGCAGCAGCTCGTAAGCCTCTTTGCCCTTGTCCTTATTGACTTTCAGGCAAACCTCTCCGGCTGTTTCGCTGACGGTCAGCCCATAAACATCTTCAAGGGTAAATAAGGTGTGCATAAGACCGATCTGACTGTCAATGTCAGGAACATCAAGAGCCTGCGGGGAAACATCAAGCGCCTGCGCCAGTGCAGCCGTTAAATCCGCCTTCGGTTTGCGGGAGCCGGTTTCATATTGCGCCAAGCGCACATCGGCGCTCCTTTCGGGAAAGCCGACAGCCGTACCAAGATATTTTTGCGTCATACCACGCAGAAGTCTGAAAAAATGGATTCTCTCACCAATCGCCATAGTGTTTACACTCCTTGCTTATGTATCTGCAACCAGTATAAGAACCTGTCAAGCGCCGGGTAGTATTTTCTGCGAAAATCTCCACCCTCTCCTGCTTGACAGAACCTTGAACTGGTCGTCAATTCATTCTACGACCAGTATAGCAGATATGTTTAGTGAAAGTCAAGAGAAAATAAAACAAAAAAGTTTAATATTTTCTCTAAAACCGCTTGACAAAAGCAAATATGCTTAGTATAATGAAAAAGCATTAAGCAAATAAGCTTAATAAAATATCCGTCGTGTGTCACGGTAATGGCACATCCGCCCGGGCGAATCGGAAGGCGGCAAGAAAGTATTCCGACACGAAATAAATGAATTTGAAAAACAGAAGGGAAGGTGATGTATATGGAAAACCGGTTTATCCGTGCCGATGATGTGGCGCAGGAACTCAATGTATCCAAGCCCTATGCCTATAAGATCATCAGGAAGCTGAACGAGGAGCTGAAAGCAAAGGGATTTATTACGATTGCGGGACGTGTCAACCGCCAGTATTTTTATGAAAGGCTCTACGGAGCCGGAAAGGAGAAGGAATAATGCCGGTATTCAAAAATGAGGACAATGGTACTTGGTATGTGATGGCAAGGTATGTGAACTGGAAAGGAGAGCGCAAACAGAAATGCAAGCGTGGCTTTACCACAAAGAAAGAAGCGCAGGAATGGGAGCGGATGTTCCAGTTGCAGAATTCCTCTGACCTTGATATGAGCTTTGAGGCTTTCACAGAGCTGTATATCCGAGATGTGAAAAATCGCCTGAAGGAAAACACCTGGCTGACGAAGGAGCATATTATCCGCACAAAGATACTGCCCTTTTTCGGTAAGCTGAAAATCAGCGAGATTTCTACAAAAGAAATCATCACTTGGCAGAATGAAATGCTTGCCTATCGTGACGAGAAGAAAAAACCGTACTCACAGACTTATCTGAAGACGCTGCACAATCAGCTTTCCGCTATCTTCAACCATGCTGTGCGTTACTACGAGCTGCGTTCCAATCCCGCCGCAAAGGTGGGAAATATGGGAAGCGAGGAACACAGGGAAATGCTGTTCTGGACGAAAGAGGAATACAAGAAGTTTGCCTTTGAGATGATGGACAAGCCCGTTTCCTTTTACGCCTTTGAAATGCTCTACTGGTGCGGTATCCGTGAGGGCGAGCTGCTGGCGCTGACTCCTTCGGACTTCGACTTTGACAAGGAAACGGTCACGATCAACAAATCCTATCAGCGTTTGCACGGGGAAGATGTGATTACTACGCCGAAAACAAAGAAAAGCAACCGTACCATTAAAATGCCGCATTTTCTCTGTGAGGAAATGCAGGAATATCTCGGTATGCTCTACGGACTCAAAAAGAAAGACCGTATCTTTACAGTAACGAAAAGCTATCTTCATCACGAGATGGACAGAGGTGCAAAAGCCGCAGGCGTGAAGCGTATCCGTATTCATGACCTTCGTCACAGCCATATCAGTTTGCTGATCGATATGGGATTTTCGGCGGTGGCGATTGCCGACCGTGTAGGACACGAAAGCATTGAAATCACTTATCAGTACGCTCATCTGTTCCCGTCCAAACAGACGGAAATGGCGAAGCGATTAGACGATTTAGGGAAAGGAGATTTTGAAAATGTCAGCTAAGAACAGAGACAACAAAAACCGTTGGAGAAATATCACGGTGGGATTTCGGGTATCGCCCGAAGAAAATGAACGCATTAACAAAGCGGTCGCCTTATCGGGACTGCCGAAGCAGGAATACTGCTACCGTCGCTGTCTCAATCAGGATGTGGTGGTGCAGGGCAATCCGAGGGTGTATAAGGCTCTAAAAAAGGAGCTTGCCGCCGTCCTTGCGGAACTGCAAAGGATTGAAGCTGGAAACGGTGTAGACGAAGAGCTGCTCAATGTCATTGAACTGATTTTCGTTATTCTCGGCGGCTTGAAAGGAGAGGTACAGGATGAATAAGCAAAAAGAAATGACCGCCCGAAACACATCTGTTGGCGCAGATGATAGGCAGTCACTCCATGTAACTAATTACAGTATAACCAATCCAAACGGAAATATCAATGCTTTTCTTCTGAAAGGCGGTGGCAGGAATGGCTGAACTTAAAATCATTAGTATGGATGAAGTCCAAAGCAAGGAAGTGAATTGGCTTTGGTATCCATATATCCCATACGGGAAAATCACAATCATTCAGGGCGATCCCGGCGAGGGCAAAACAACTTTGGCATTAAGACTGGCGGCGCTTCTCTCAAAGGGAGAAGCACTGCCCTATGACGATACCGAGCGTGAGCCTGTTAAGATTATCTATCAAACTGCCGAGGACGGACTGGAAGATACCATCAAACCGAGATTGGAAGCGGCTGAGGCAGACTGTACGCAAATCAAAGTCATAGACGAATCAGAAGCCGCACTCAGTATGCTGGATGAGCGCATTGAAAAAGCAATCATAGAAGTCGGCGCAAGGGTGGTAATCCTTGATCCGATTCAGGCGTATGTGGGAGCAAATATCAATATGAACAATGCCAACGAAGTCCGTAATGTGATGGCGCAGCTCGGACGAATCGCAGAAAAATATGACTGCGCTATCCTGTTGGTCGGTCATATGAACAAGGGCAGCGGAAATAAATCTTCTTACCGTGGGCTTGGCTCGATTGACTTTCAGGCTTCGGCAAGGAGCGTCCTGATTGTCGGAAGAATTAAAGACAATCCGCAGGTCAGAGTGATGGTGCAGGACAAGTCCTCCCTTGCTCCAGAGGGCGAAGCGATTGCCTTCGAGCTGGACAAGGAAAACGGATTCAAATGGATCGGTCATTACGATATATCGGTTGACGATCTGTTGAGCGGTATTCCAAAAGAGAAGAAATCCGAACAGGCTGAAAATTTAATCCTTGAGTATCTTTCAAAGGGCAAATATCCGCAGCAGGCATTGCTGAAAAAAGCACGGGCGGCAGGCATTTCCAAGCGTGTGCTGGATGAAGCAAAGAAATCACTGAATGTCCAATCGGTTAAGGAAGGCAGTCAGTGGTACTGGCAGCTTCCCGAAAAAATGGAGTGAGGTTTTTCAAGGTTGCAACATTGCAAAGGCAGGCACATCTGCAACCTTGCAATGTTCCTTTTTCGGGAAGTAATGAAGTTTAGACGGGGTTGCAAGGGTGTCCTTTTCAAAGGACAGCCCTTACGGGGGAGTTGTCCGCAGACAACGGGGCAACGCCCCATAACCCCCTCGGAGAGCGCAATAGCAGCTTTTGATGGCAGTAGGCTGTCAAAAGTGCTTTTGCGTTACTCTTGGCAAGAGTAACAGAACCGAGGAAGAACGATTTTTAAGAGATTGGAGGTGTAATTTATGCAAAGAACGATTAGCGCAATGGTCGGAAAAGGCTCAGTCAACCACAACAGCCGCAAATTCAAAGCGGAGAATGTAGACGGCAACCGCACTCATCTCAATATAGATTACTGCAACGAGCCGATAAGGAAAGTGTATCACGAATTATTCGATGATGCGCTGAAAAGATACAACGACAGGCAGACAAGAGCTGACCGAAAGATAGAAAACTACTATGAAAAAATCCGCAGTTCCAAACAGGAAAAACCGTTTCACGAACTGATTTTGCAGATAGGCGATAAGGAAAATATGAGCGCTGAAAGCGAAAACGGGACGCTTGCCCGACAGATTTTAGATGAATACTATCGTGGGTTTCAGGAGCGAAATCCGCAGTTAAAAGTATTTTCGGCTCATCTGCATATGGATGAGGCAACACCGCATCTGCACATTGATTTTGTTCCCTTTACCACCGGCAGCAAGCGTGGACTGGATACAAGAGTGTCGTTGAAACAGGCGCTTGCAGCACAGGGCTTCAAGGGCGGTACTCGTGGAGATACCGAGTGGAATCAATGGGTAAGCGCAGAAAAATCCGCCTTAGCGTTTGTTATGGAACGCCACGGAATTGAGTGGGAACACAAGGGGACTCATGAAAAACATCTCTCTGTTTTGGATTACAAAAAGCAGGAGCGAGAAAAGGAAATTAACGCTCTTGAAGATAAGCTTGTCGAGAAAAAAGATGAGTTTCGTGTTATGGCTGACCGTATTAAAAACTTTGATAATGGCGAAAGAGCGTTGCAAAATCTTGATGAGAGTATCATGAACGGGCCTGAATATCAGCTCCCTGAGCCTTCTGCGATGATGTCGGCAAGGAGCTACAAGACAAAGTTTGTTGAGCCGCTTGTAGCCCGATTTAAATCTTTAATCAGCACCTTAGTTGCACGATATTTCAAGGCGTTGGACAGTTATCACAGGTTGAACATCACAAACGGAAATCTATATCGTGAAAACGAAAAGCTCTCAAAAATTAACGGTAAGCTTACCGAAGAAAACACAAGGCTGAGGGCTGAAAACAAAGATTATTCGCTGCTTCGCAGAGTATTCGGACACAAACAGATAGACAGCTTGCTTGAACAGGCGAGAAATCTCAAAGGTCAAAAGCGTGATTACACACGTTCAAGATAAATCATTTTTCAGGAGGAAAACAAAATGGCAAAGATGATTTTTGAAGAACTGGGCGGCACTTATATACGGCAGGGAGATTATTTTCTTCCTTGTCTGTCTTTACCCGCCGAAAAAGAAACCAAGCCTATCGGCGTATGGGGGCAGCGGCATTTGCGCTATCTCAAACAGCACCGCAAGGTGCTTTATACCAACCTGCTTACAAGCGGCAAGCTGAACAGCTATCTTGTGGATATTGACGAGCAGGCGGAAGATACGTTTCTTCGGCTGGTAAAACAGATAGCGGAGCGAGAGGGCTTAACCGAACAGCTAAAGGCAGAAAATTCAATGCTGTGGGTACAGACAATGAACAGTATTCGTAATAGAGCAATGGATATTGTAAACGAGGAAATTATCTATAATTAAAGCATTATAACGCATACAACTGTAAAATTGTGGCGGGTAGGGATAAACTCCTTACCCGTCTTTTTTTGCTCTCTTAAACGCTTAAACAGGGCGGTTTGACACCGAAAAGCGTTACATACTTCACTTGTTAGTCACAATCTCTTGACTTTTTGAACTGCGTTCAGCATAATGTATTTGAACAATGTTCAAAAGGAGGTATAGTGTGGATAATAAAGAAGCCATTATACAGGCGATGATTAAACTAATTGAGGAAAAAGGGGAACATTTAGACGAAGTTACAGTCCGTGAGATATGCAAAAGAGCAGGCGTTGGATTAGGCCTTGTAAATTATCATTTTGGAAACAAGGATCAACTCATCGAGCAATGTATTGAGCGTATGATAAACGGAACAGTTGAGCATTTTCAGAATATACGAGAGAAAACAGACGGCTTTACTCCTTTTGAGAAGCTCACTTATCTCGGCAATATAACCCTTGATTTTCTGTTTGAACATTATGCCATTTCCAAAATTTCTGTTCTTACCGATATGCAGTCACCGAAAGAAAATGACAACACTTACAGAACTTATGCGGCATATCTTCCGCTTGTTGCAGCCTGCCGTCCTGACCTTGATGAAGCGGCGATAAGACGAAAAACGCTGTATTTGATTACCGTTATGCAGCAAATGTTCCTACGATACGAAATTATATCGCAAATATTGGGGATTGACCTTAGACAGAAAGAAAACCGCAGGAATTTTCACACACAAGTTTTACACGATATTTTGGAGGTATAAAGAGTGAATATAACAGTGATAAACGGAACGGAAAAACACGGCGTTACCTATCGTCTAAAAGAGATGTTTTTAGCAGACTTTAGTGATAATGCGAATATTACAGAATATTATCTTCCAAAGGATTGCCCCGCTTTCTGCGCTGGCTGCACAAACTGTATCTTAAAGGGCGAACAGAAATGCAAGGATGCTGAATATATCAGGAAAATTGAAAAATCACTTTTGGAAGCGGACTTGATTGTGATGACATCGCCTGCATATGTCTTTCATGCGACCGGTGCAATGAAAGCGTTACTTGACCATTTTGCCTATCGCTGGATACCGCACCGTCCTGCTCCTGAAATGTTTGGAAAACGAGCTGTCATCATAACACAATGCTTGGGCAGCGGAGCAAAATCTGCGGCAAAAGATATGAAGCACAGCTTATTGTGGTGGGGCATTTCCAAAATCGAGATATTTACCGGTGCATTGATGAGCGATATCGTCTGGGAAAAATTGCCGCAAAAGAAACAAGCCGAGCTTGCGGGAAAGCTTCAAAAGCTGTCTCGGAAGTTTGCTCATATAGATTATACAAAGCCCGCACATACAAATTTGATTACGAAATTTAAGTTTTTCTTCTGCCGTATGATGCAGAAATCCATACATAGATCAGATCCCGAATACCTTGACGGAAAGTATTGGGCGGAGCAAGGCTGGCTTGCCGACAGCAGACCGTGGAAATAGTTTGTATTGTATGGAAAAATACTTCTGCAACCGCAGGTTGACACATTTCAAACCGCCGTTTGGTGGTATGCAACCTTTGAAAAGAGTATCCTATACATAGAAATAGGGCGATTGCACTACAGTATCAAACGGAGGTAAATGATTATGATTTTAGCGGATAAGATTATTCGATTGAGAAAAAGAAATGGCTGGTCTCAGGAAGAACTGGCTGCAAAAATGAATGTGTCCCGTCAGGCGGTATCCAAATGGGAGGCTGCACAGACTACACCGGATTTAGAAAAAATTCTTCAGCTTGGAAATTTGTTCGGCGTGACGACCGATTATCTTCTCAAGGACGAAATGGAAGATGAGGAGTTCACAGATGAAACAGATATACCTGTGAAACGGATTACTTTGTCACAGGCAGATCATTTTTTGAAATGGAGAAAGTCTGCGTCCGTAAAAATTGCCGTAGCAACTTTTCTTTGCGTTATTGCGGTAATCCCTCTTTTGCTTTTGGGAGCTGTGTCCGAGGTTGCTCTCTCCATATCTGAAAATGTCGCCGGAGGGATCGGGCTTGTTTCTCTGTTCGTTTTTGTTGCTGTTGCAGTTGCGATCTTTCTGCACTGCGGCTTTAAAAATGCACCCTATGACTTCATTGATAAAGAACCTTTTGAAACAGAATATGGCGTAACGGGAATGGTTAAAGAAAGACAAAAAGAATATAGACCTGTCTATGTAAGGAGCAATATGATTGCAACCGGTATCTGTATTCTATCCCCCGTTCCTCTGCTGGTCGGTGCGTTTACCGAAAACGAATTTTTAATCGTTATCATGCTGGCAATTACTTTGCTGCTCGCCGGAATCGGAGCAGGAATATTTATCATAGCCGGCGTTCGATGGGCGAGTATGCAGAAGTTGCTGAAAGAGGGTGAATATACACCCCAAGAGATAAGGAAAAGCTACATTAAGGAAACGATTGCAACAGCGTACTGGCTGTCAGCAACAGCTATATACCTTGCCTGGAGCTTTTTAACAAACGCATGGGAGACTACCTGGATTGTGTGGCCGGTGGCAGGGGTCTTGTTTGCAGGTGTTATGGCGATCTGCCGTTTATTCACAGACAAGAAAGATTGATAAAATCCTATCGCATTTTAAGGGCAGAAGTGATATTAACACGCTTAAGACGAAGAATGACAACTGCAAATAACGCAATGTAACGCATACAACTGTAAAATTGTGGCGGGTAGGGATAAACTCCTTACCCGTCTTTTTTGCGTGTGCCACGCATGGCATAAAACTTGGTGGTGAAAGTCCACTGTGGAGGTTTCGTACTACCAACCACTAGCCAAAGA